>JAZLCC010000101.1:0-14196 GCA_045614065.1 Eubacteriales bacterium
CTTACTGCTCCAGTCCAAATGAGTGTAGATATTGAGGGTTACACTAACCGTTGAATGCCCTAAATAGTCTTGCACCTCCTTGGGTGAGAGTCCCATTTTGTGCATAAGACTTGCGCAGGTGTGGCGCAGATCGTGAAAGCGAATCTTGCGTAATCCATTACGTTCAAGTATCTTTGGAAAAGCGTCCTCAATGTAACGAGGCTTGAATCGGTTGCCCATTTCGTCGGTAAAGACGTAGTCGATGTCATTCATATTGTAACAGTTATATTCAAGGCTTTTGTACTGCCCGCGCAATTTGGGGCAATTCATTTTATAGGGGATATTTATCCTATTATTTAAATTTGCTTACGAAGATTAATTGAGAGTCTTACGTATTCAAACAAAATTGTAATATCTACTACGATGCTGCAAATTTCGGCAACGTTTCCAAGCGTACTGCCCGTACCCTGAACAAGTGCGGTAATGGGGGCGCCGAGCGAGAGTGCCGTGAATGCGGTAACAATTATACCCCAAATTATGTGTGCCTTTGAGTCGTCGGGATTCTTTGCAAGCTTGATTCCCTTAAATCCGATGTAAAGGTTGGGCAAAAAAAGCAATATTGCGACCGCCAAAACAAATATCTGTGTAATGAGAACGATGTTGGCGGGAGCGCCCTCGGGAACCACCGCGGTTTTGAGCATTTCCTTAAGGTCGCCAAAGAATATCTCAAAAACGAGGTTGATGAGGGAAAGGCCTGCTAAAGCCAATACAACAATAGACGTAGATTTAAGATTTTTTCTTATTTTTTGCATTGTTTTTCTCCTTTTTTGGTTTTTCAACGTTATTGTAGCATAGCTTGCGTTACAAAAGCGTTACAAATTCAAGCGGATTTTTGAAAAAATATTAGTTTTTGGTATAAAATTCTTATTTTTTTATATTATTATGGATAAAAGTCATAAAAAGAATTGAATTTTTGCAAGTTTATGGTATAATTATACCAAGATATTTTTTTACAGAAACATTATTTAAGGAGATCTTATGAAAAAATTGCTTTGCGTTATTTTAGCGCTCGTTATCTTTCTCTCGCTTATCTCTTGCGAAAAGAAATATAATGGCGGAGAGACCGCGGCTATAGATCCCGAAACCAATTTAGAGGTTAAGGTTGAGGATGAAAACGAGCAAAAGCCCGGACAAACCGCAGAGAAAGAGGAGAGCACGGATCAAACTCCTTTTCTTACCGTTAAGGGCGTGGATATCTCGAAATATAAAATAGTTTATTTTTCCTCTTGCGAGGAAAAGGTGAAGGACGAGGCAGAAAGACTTGCCGAGTATATCAAGAGCGTTTTTGCAATAGAGGTCGATATAGTTGTTGACCCTGAGGACGAGATTGAAAGATCTATCGTTTTAAACGATACTCTTCCCGAGGATGGAAGCAGTATTAAAATCGATACGTTTACGGCGGCAATTCAGGATCTGCACGGCTCTATTTGGATATCGGCAACCAATGAGCACACCTTAAAGGCGGCAATTGATAAAATTATAGCCGATGCTACTCCAAAGGCGGCAGGCGCAACGGTTTATCTTAACTATGCGGGCAACAACAAGGCTTTAGTTGAAGCTGAGGAGCTTGGAGAGCTTCTTAAGGTTATGACCTACAACGTTAAGAACGGCTACGTTACCTCCGAGCGTCAGACCAACACGGTTGATGATATAATTAGCTTTATGCCCGACACCATAGGTGTGCAGGAGTTTAATTTAAGATGGTACAATATATTTGATAATAAGGGCGTATTTGAGCATTACGCATTTGTTGGCGAGCAGAGATACGGAGATAGAGATAGGGAAGCTAACGATAACGAGTATAGCGCAGTTCTTTATAGAAAGGATAAGTTCCGACTTGTCGATAGCGGAACCTATTGGCTTTCCGAAACGCCAAACGTTCCCGATACAAAGCTTGCGGAGAGTAAATACGTTCGCATTATGACCTATGCGGTTCTTGAGCGCATTTCCGACGGTGTAAAATTCGTTCACGTTAACACGCACCTTAATTCAACTCCATCCTTGAATCTTCGTCAAATGGAGATTCTTGTTAGCCTTGTAAATGAAAAAATCTACGCAAAGCACGGCGAGCTTCCCACGTATTTTACGGGAGACTTTAATGCGGCTCCGCAATCTCAAAGCAATGACGGATATAAATATCTTATTTCAACGGGAACCGAGGATTCAAGATTCATAGCAGAGATCACGAGCAACGAGAATACCATTAAAAACGGCGGTATGATCGACCATTGTATAGTAAGCAAGGGCGATTTTATCGTTACTAAATTCGACGTAGGCGATGAAAAGCAGAGCGCCGAAACCTCAAATCATTTCCCCGTATACGTGGAGATGTATATCATTCCGAAGAAATGACCGATTGATTGGTGATTTGTATGAGAAAAATTAAGATACTTTCGCTTTTGCTTGCGGCGGCTATGCTTTTGAGCCTTGTTTCCTGCAAGGCTTTTGGGGATAACGATCTTGGCGGCGCGGATATTGACACCGAAAAGGCCTCGGATGCCACCGAAACGGGAAAGCCTAACGAGCCAAGTCAACCGACCAAACCAACCGAACCAAGCAAACCAACCGAACCAAGTGAGCCGAGCGAGCCAATCGAGCCGAGCGAGCCAACCGAACCAAGTGAGCCGAGCGAGCCGAGCGAGCCAAGCCAACCGAGCGAGCCGAGCGAGCCGAGCAAGCCCGAATTGCCCGCTGTGGAGAATTTTTTGGTAAAGAACGGATGCGCCGAGGCTAAAATAGTTATGCCTGCCGAGCCTACTCGACACGTTTTATATGCGAGAGACAGGCTTCAGTTAAGCATTAAGGGCCTTTCTGGCATCGAGCTTTTAGAGGACAGTGAGGCGGCGTTTGAGATACTCATCGGCGACACGGGCAGAGAGGAGAGCACTGTTTTAAAGGCTACGCTTTCTGCCGACGAATACGCCGTAAAGGCAGAGAAGGGCAAGATCATAATCGTTGCTTCGAACGAGGCTTTCTTGTACGAGGCTACAAAATATTTTATTGATAATTATTTAAAAGAGCCCTTTGCGCAAATCGATGGGGAGGGTATAGCTCTTCTCACCGAGGATATCTGCGTTAAGCGCGCGGGGGATAAGAGCTCGATACACTATAATCTCTCAACGGGAGTAAAGCCCTCGGCAGAGGCTGTTGCATATGCGACTCTCGATAATTCGAAATACGGCGTAAGTGATGCGGACCCCCGAATTTATCGCCGTCAGGGAGGATGCTTTAACGGTGAGAATTATTATCAGGTATTCATTAGCAAAAATGAAGAAATTGCCGTTATAGCAAAGAAAAATCTTAAGACGGGAGAGATTGTTTACAGCGAGCCTCGCGTTATGGAGCACGCAAACGATGCGACCTACGATCCCTACAATAATAGGATTTTTGTAGGAAGTGGAAAGACTGTTTGGATATATGATGCCGATACGCTTGAATATATTGAGGAAAAGACGTTTACGCACACAACGTCAAAGTTTTCCTACTCTCCCGAGCGTCATCTTTACGTTTTGGGCAGCTATTATTTCTATGACGATTCATTGACTTATACAAAGAATTATTTCAAGGGCGCTCTTTCTTCTATTGGCGTAGATTCCTCGAAATTAAGCGCTCAGGGAAGCTGCTGCGACGATACTTTTATCTACTCTCTCGTCATTGAGTCTTTGGGAAATAGCAAGTATAATGCTTATTTCTCGGTTTACGATTGGTATGGAAATATCGTGGCTTTTGTCAGCGTTGAAATTCCTAACAAATTCGAGCCCGAAAATATAAGCATTGTCGATGGTACTCTTTATATTGCCGCGTGCTCTACTCAACCCGTGGCAACGCTTTACGAGGTTAGATTTGTAAATTAATGCGCCGTGTTTAATATGGTGAATTATGTGGGGAAGAAAACTTTCGAGGTGAGCTCGACGGTTGAGGGTGCTATGTTCGCACCGCACCCGAGGGGCAAATTTTGGTCAAGCTTTTTTAAAAGCTTGCGCAGGTCAAGGGCGCGAAGCCCTTGGCGCTCTCCGCGTCGGCAGTGCCGACAGCCATACTCGTTGTATGTACGGCGATATTATTTTATTTGGCACTCGATGGCATAGTTTAATCGTAATTTTAACAATTAAGGCGAAACTCTCCTATCGTTCATAAAACGCAGGAGAGGGTGAATTTATTTGCAAAGCAAATAAAGAGGGAGAACCCTCGTCGGGGGTTCTCCCTTATTGTGCGCTCAAATATAATTAAGATAAAACTTCTATGTACACGCTTACTCCTTCCGTCATTTTCTAACGAAAATGCCACCTCCCTTAAAAGGGAGGCTATGGTTTGTTCTGACCACCACGGCAAAGGATGATGCATTAAAAGGCTCGCCCTTTGGGAGAGCTGTCAGCGGAGCTGACTGAGAGGGATAAAAGCAATCAAACTTTATTTTTTCCCACCCCGCCGTGTCATCCTGAGCGTAGTCGAAATCCGAGTGAAACGAGGATCGAACGATGTGTATCATCGTTCGGGATCTCGGCGGAGATATAACAAAACCTCGTTAGAGATCCCGCTCCGCGCCCTCCCTTGGGTCGGGTTCGACTGCGAAAATCTCACACCGTGAGATTTTCTCCGCTCAGGATGACACGAAAGAGGATTGTTTTGGCTTTTCATGTAGATAATTGCAAAATAAGGGAGAACCCCCGACGAGGGTTCTCCCTTTTTATTGTACCTCGATGGGATACTTATACATTGTTTAGAGGATTTTCTTTTTTGCAAGCTGCTGCGTGATCTTGTTGAGATTGGTAACAAAAACGTCTCCCGTTAAACGAAGATTTTTCTCGGCAGATTGCCTTGCCTTGATTGCGTTTGTAATAAATCTTTTATCCTCGTATCCGTTTGAGAAAATATGCGTCAATATTTCAAAGGTGCGCTCATATCCGACGTAGATCATATTCTCAACAGTGCTTTGCTTGAGAACCACCGATTGCTTTAACACTGTTTCGGCGGGGAAGGTTATCTTTATTATTTTGTTATCAAAGCTTGTGCTTTCAAACTTGTAGCAAACGTCGTCAAAATAAATGCAGATAAGGTAATCAAGCTCCTTTTCAAGCAGAGGATATACGGGTATATTGTCTATCATAGCTCCGTCAAAAAAAGCCGAATCGCCTATCTTTACCGATTTGTTGTAAACGGGCATTGAAACGCACGCCTTAAGATATTTCGGAAGCTCCTCTTTTTTAACGGTTGAGAGGTCCTTATATATCACGTTTTTTGCATTGATGTCAAAGAGGGTGGAATAAATAGGAGCGGATATCTCGGGGTCGCCCTCGCAAAGCTCGCTTATAGTGGAGTCGAGCATATTGTTTTTTAATATTTTGCCTACCGAAAGGCGGGGTGTGTCGGCGCAGATCGAGCGCCAAGCCTTTTCCGCCTTATCAAGGTTGCCCGTTGCATAAGCATATCCGTTCAAAACGCCTACCGAGGAGCAACTTAAATATTTGATTTCTTTAAGCGGAATAAAGCTGTTAAGAGCTTTGAGCGCTCCAATTTGAAAAGCGCCCTTTGCCATTCCTCCGGAAAGCACTAATCCTATATTCATCAGTTCTCCTTAAACGTCGTAATATGTGATTTTCGCAACGCTGTATAGGGCATTGCGAAATGTGAAGATCTCAAAATGCTACATAATGATTATCTATATCATTATACAAGATATTATGGCTTTTGTCAAGTCAAAAAGCTTGTCAAATTAAGGTAACGCAATGCGGCGTTGCTTTTTAAATCTCGCCGTCCGTCCTCTCGTTGTTCTCACTTGCGCTAAGCTTTTTTAGCTCCTCGCCGCTCTTTTTGAGCATAAATATTCCCATAAAGGCTATTATTCCGAGCACGGTATATGCGTTTATCGAATTTAGTCTTTGATATGCCGTATCACTCAGTCTGTCGGCAAAATGTCCCAACACCGCCGTTCCAAGCGAGAGCATTGAGGCGAGAGCCGAGGCAAAGCTTATGAGCTTTGCGGCATAGAGCAGAGGACTGTTATACTTTTTGTAGCGGAATACGTTGACGATAGAAAAGGTGAATGAGCAAATAGTGAATATTGCAAGGGCAACCGAGGTAGCGCCGCTATGGAGTATTTCGTGATTGTCTATCGTTCGGTAGAAGGTTACACCTGCAAGCGCCGCCGTTAAAAAGATTATCATTCGTCCGCAAAAGCGGAAGCGCTGAAGCTCCTCAACCAGATCCTCACCCGCTACGTGTGAGTTTGAGTAGCGGATAAGCGAGAAGCGCATTATTGCAAGGAGTATATAGTACGCCGCAATGGAATAGTACCATACAGAATTGTGCGATAGCGCCAAAAATAGCTGAAACGAGCCGTAGACCGCATTATAGAAAAACGTTCCGTAAAGGAATATAGTTATTCTGAACTGTATTTCGGCGCTTGTGGTCTCGCCTTGTATTTTGCTTTCGCTACGTTGTTTTTTCATCTCGCGCAGCATAGATGGAATGGCAAGGATTATAATTATTACCGAGTACGCCGAGGCGAGATACGCCGTTGTTTTTGAGGGGTAGAGCGGCTTGTCCATAACCAACGAGTAGATAAGAGATACCGCAGAGAGAAAGCTTATCAAAAGAATTACCGCAGGGTGCGGAAAAAACACCGAGCGCAAAAAGTTCTTAATGACCTTCATTCCTGTTTCCACCTCTCTCTCATTTTTCTCGTCTCTTTTTATTATATCATACAAATATTAACAATTTTTATATTATTTATTATAAATATATTTCACTAATATAATGCGAAAATATTGTAAAATTATGCTTTTTGTGGTAAAATAACTATGTATAATTATTTTTGGGAGGCGTATCATGCTATCGAAAATTTACAGTGCGGGTCTGCTTGGAATAGACGGCTTTATAGTTACCGTTGAGTGTAATGCCAAAAAGGGACTTTTTAATTTTGAGCTCGTGGGATTGCCCGACCTTGCCGTTAAGGAGGCAAAGGAAAGAGTTTACACTGCGTGCGAAAATAGCGGATTTCGTTTTCCTATTGCCAATATAACGATAAATCTTGCTCCCGCAGATAAGCGCAAGGAGGGCTCGGCTCTTGACGTGGCGCTTCTTATGGGAATTTTGAGAAGCGGCGGATATATTCATTCCGACGTGAGCTTTGAGGATAAATGCTTTATAGGCGAGCTTTCGCTTTCGGGCGAGCTTCGCTCGGTTCGCGGAACTCTTTGTATGTGCGTTGCGGCTCGCAATGCGGGAATAAAGGAGTTTTACGCCCCTGCGGAGAACGCAAAGGAGGCGGCCGCCGTTGAGGGGATCACCGTTTACTCGGTGAGAAATATGGCAGAGCTCATAAAGCATCTTAACGGTGAGAGACGCC
The DNA here is from genome assembly GCA_045614065.1 of Eubacteriales bacterium. GTDB lineage: Bacteria > Bacillota > Clostridia > Oscillospirales > CAG-272 > HGM12713. The sequence continues at coordinate 7,388 of JAZLCC010000101.1, forward strand.
TTTTGCCCGTTGAGTGCGACAGAGCCTCGTTTGAGAATGCCGTTCGCAATTCAACTCTTGATTTTGCCGACGTAAAGGGGCAGAGCGCCGCAAAGCGTGCCGTGGAGATAGCGGCGGCGGGAGGACACAACGTTCTTTTGATAGGCCCTCCCGGTACGGGAAAATCTATGCTTGCAAAGAGAATACCCACGATATTGCCGCCTCTTGATTTTGAGGAGGCTATCGAGGTAACAAAGGTGCATTCGGTGGCGGGAACGCTTGGCGACGGAGTTTCGCTCCTCTCGCAAAGACCCTTCCGCTCGCCTCACCACACTATGAGCTCGGTGAGCCTTGTAGGCGGCGGAGTGAATCCTCGCCCGGGTGAGGTATCGCTTGCGCATAACGGAGTTTTGTTCCTTGACGAGCTTCCCGAATTTCCAAAGCAGGTAACCGATGCGTTGCGTCAGCCAATCGAGGATAGAGCGGTAACGATAACCCGTGCAAACGGCAGAGTAACCTACCCGTGCTCCTTTATGCTCGTTGCGGCAATGAATCCTTGCAGATGCGGATTTTTCGGGCATCCGACAAAGCCCTGCACCTGCCGTGAGGGCGACGTAAAGCGCTACATATCCAAAATAAGCGGCCCTATGCTTGATAGAATTGATATTCAAATAGAGCTCCCGTCGCTCTCATACGACGAGCTCTCGGCTCCCACCGCTCCCGCAGAAAGCTCGGCTACCATTCGCGAGAGGGTAACAAGGGCTCGTGCCTTTGCGCTTGCGAGAATGGAGGAGCTTGGAGATAGAAGAATATATTGCAACGCACAGCTCGATTCTGCGCTTATAAGAAAATATTGTATTCTCGATCCTCAGGCGAGCGCGCTTTTGCGTGCGGCATACGATCGAATGGGAATGTCGGCTCGCGGATACGATAGAATTATTCGTGTGGCGAGAACGATTGCCGATATCGACGCATCCGAGACGATAAAGGCAAACCATATTGCCGAGGCAATTCAGTATAGAAGCCTTGATAAAAAATATTGGGGTTAAGATCACAGGGTGTAAAAATGAAAGATAAAAATTTAGAAAACAATATCGAAAATAATATCGAAAACAATGCCGAAAGCGCTTTGGCTAAAGCGGTGAGAGCCTATAGAGTCTATGAAAGAAGAGGCGATATCTTCAAGGCTATTCGCTTGCTTTGCTCACTTTGCTCGGTTTCGGGCTCGGAGATGCTTACCGACGGCAGTATAAAGAAAATCTACGGCGAATTTTTTGATAGCATTACCGTTGACTCGGTGGGTAATTACCTGCTTTATAAATCATCGGGAAAGGAAAATGCCGTAAAGATAATGATCGATGCGCACTATGACGAGATAGGCTTTGTTGTAACCGAGGTTCTTGACGGCGGCTTCTTGCGCATAACGAATATCGGCGGTGTAGACCGAGCTATAATGCAGGCGGCAGACGTAACGGTTTACGGCAAGGAGACGCTCTCGGGCGTGATAATCTCAACTCCGCCTCATTTGCGCTCGGGCGGAAACAAGCTTCCGCAAATCGAGGAGCTTTTTGTTGACCTTGGTATCGGATACACGAAGGATGAGCTCTCGGCAATTGCCCCCGTTGGCACTGTGGTAACCTTTAAAAAGGTTTACAAGGTGCTTGAAAATGATAAATTTATCGGTGCAAGCCTTGATAATAAAGCCTGCGCGGCAATAGCTATTGATGCTATTATAAACACTCCCAAGGAGGAGCTTGCGGGCGACGTGTATATTACTCTCTCTTGCAGAGAGGAAACCGGTAGATCTCACGGCGGAGCATACGTTATTGCAAACCGCATAAAGCCCGATTACGCTCTCGTTATCGACGTGAATTTAGCAAACGCTCCCGACGTATCGTCAAGAGAGAGCGTTAAGATGGATAAGGGAATTTCAATTTCCTATTCTCCCGTAACAAGCAGAGCGCTGACGCTTTTGTCGGCAAGGCTTTGCGAGGAGGCTAAAATAGATTACCAAAAGAAGACCGAGGCTCACTCAACGGGTACGAATGCCCCTGCGGTAAATCTTGCCGCGCATTACGTTCCCGTAGTTGACGTAGGTCTGCCGATAAGAAATATGCATACCTACAGCGAGCTTGCCTCTATGATCGACTGTTGCAATCTTTGGAGCTTTGTAAGGCTCTTTGCAAGCTCTTGCGAGATAGCAAATGAATTTAGAAGAGAGGAGCTTGAGATATGAAGGAAATGAAGCCTTACGATATAAGCGCCTTCTCGGGCAAGGAGCTTGCAATTTCTCTTGCGGCGATATTCGGACCAACGGGTTGTGAGCAAAGAGTTGCCTTGACCATTGCAAACGAGGCAAAAAAATTCTGCGATAAGGTTGTAACCGATAGAATGGGCAACGTTATTGCAAGGATATCCTTGGGAGAGAGCGAAAAGCGTAAAAAAATTATGCTTTCGGCGCATCTTGATGAGGTTGGATTTATGATAGAGGGCATTACGTCAGATGGATTTTTGACCTTTGATACCGTTGGCGGAATTGACCCCTCGGTGCTTGCGGGCAGACGTGTTTTGGTTGGCAAGGACAGCGAAAATCTTTTTGCGGGAGTAATTCTCTCAAAGGCGATACACCACAAATCCTCAAGCGAGCGCAACGAGACGACCGACATAGAAAAGCTCTATATAGATATCGGAGCCGAAAGCCGCGAGGATGCCGAAAAGAAGATATCTGTCGGCGACTTTGCTACCTTTGATTATCCTTATCCCGACGACGTATTTTTCGGCAAGGACGGTCTTACTATGAAATGCAAGGCGCTTGACGATAGAATGGGATGCGCTTTGCTTATCGAGCTTATGCGAAGAATAAAGAACGATATGCCAAAGGTAGAGCTCGATATATATTTCTGCTTTACGGTTGGCGAGGAGACGGGACACTCGGGCGCGCTTATTGCCGCCGAGAGGATAGCCCCCGATATAGCGCTTATATTTGAATCAACCGCAATAGGTGATATCCCCGAGGCGCCTACAGAGAAGAGGGTTGCCGAGGTTTCAAAGGGCGCCGTTATATCGGTTGCCGACCGCTCGACTATCTATGATAAGGAGCTTATCGACCTTGCATTCTCCATGGCAAGGGAGAAGAATATTCCCTTGCAGGTAAAGAGATATATTTCGGGCGGAAACGATGCGGGGCATATCCACAAGAGCGGCGTTGGTGTGCGCTCGCTTGCCGTTTCGATTCCCACGAGATATCTCCACTCGGCAAATTGCGTTGCGCATTACAGTGATTACGAGTCGGCAAGAGATATTGCATACGAGCTTTTGATTGCTGTTGACGGTATGAATTGAGAGGGCGTTATGGCAGAAAATATTACACTCAAATTCCCTTGCGATATAGATAAAATTAAGCCGTTGGGCAGATATCAGGCTTTGCGGGACGCTATAGGATGCGATCACTGCGCCACGGGAATAGAGCTTTACGCCTATATTTGCGGAGAGCTTTTGCTTTGCGTTGATACTACCGAGGAAAAGGAAAAATGCGACTCGGCGTATTTTACCGTATATATAGACGGCAAAAGACAGTCGGAAAGATTACGCGCTCCCAAGGGTGAGCATATTTTGACGGTGGCTTTCTTTGAAACGTCGGGAGAGCACGTTATTAGAATAGTTAAAGAGAATGAGAGTAATTATAATCTTTGCGCAATAAAATGGGTCAGCTTTAGCGGCGAGATACTCGAGGCTCCCGCAAAAAGAGAAAGATATATTGAATATATCGGCGATAGCCTTAGCTGTGGAATGGGCGCTCTTGGAAAAAAGGGCGTTCCCGATCCTCAAACCTCTATATGGGAGGACGTAACACAAGGGTACACCTATTGCTCCGCCGAGGAGCTTTGCGCCGATTGCTCGATAATTTCGGAAAGCGGTATAGGACTTGCGGGAAGCTGGTTTGATCCCTTGTTTGATTTTTATTCCGCTTGGTCCTATAAGAGAAATAAGGATATAAAGTACGATTTTGCGCGTATTCCCGATCTTTTGGTTATAAATCTCGGAACGAACGATTTTTATCTTAACTGCGATCTTAAAATATGTCCTACTGACGAGGTGGAGCAAAAGGTGAAGGAATTTATAGCGCTTGTTCGAGGCTCGTACCGAAAGGATATTCCCATAGTTTGGGTGAGTCGATTTATGTTTCTCGGCAATAGCTACGTTGAGACGATAGATAAAGCGATCGAGACTCTTGGCGGTGAGGCTGCTAAAATATACCGCCTTGACGTAACGCCATCAGACGGCGGTGCGCACGGACATCCTGACGTAGCGGGACACGCAACGGCATCATACGAGCTCGTTGAATTTATAAAGAATAAAAAGCTTCTTTGATAAGGAGAAAAAATATGGATTTGTACAGTATTCTGGAAAGACTTTGCCTTGCAACCTCGGTTTCGGGCAGAGAAAGTAAGGTGAGAGAAGAAATAAGCGATATTATAGCTCCCTTTGTGGATAGCGTAAGCGTTGATGCATTGGGCAATCTTATCGCTCTTAAAAAGGGTAAGGGCGAGCGCAAAATAATGCTCTGCGCCCACATGGACGAGATAGGGTTTATAGTAAACTTTATCGAGGATAACGGAATGGTAAGAGTGGGAACTCTCGGCGGCATAAGGCTTGCGGCGGCTTCCTTTGGATTCGTTATATCGGAGAAGGGAGTTAAGGGCGCACTTTGCGCTAATGCAGATGCGAAGCCCGAGGATTACAAGGCAGACGTTATGTATATAGATATCGGCGCTTCAAGCAAGGAGGAGGCTGAAAAATACGTTTCTATCGGTGATACCTTTGTTTGCGCTCCTCGCCTTGAAAGGCTTCTTGGCGAGCGAGTATACGGCAGACCGATTGACGATAGAGTTGGCTGTCTTGCACTTTTGGCTCTTGCCGAAAGACTCTCGAACGTAGAGCTTTGCGATGATATATACTACGTTTTCTCGGTTCAGGAGGAGGTAGGACTTCGCGGAAGCCGACCTGCAACCTTTGCAATTTCCCCCGACGTTGCGATCTGCTTTGACGTTACCTCTACGGGCGACACCCCCTCGGCAAAGCCTATGGCTTGCTCGGTTGGCAAGGGTGCCGCAATTAAAATAAAGGATAATTCGGTTATCTGCCACCCAAGGCTCGTCTCCGAGCTTTGTGAGCTTGCAGAGAAAAATTCGATACCCTATCAGCGTGAGGTTTTGACCTTTGGCGGTACCGATACGGCATCGATGCAGCTTACGGGCATGGGTTGTATTGCGGGGGCGCTCTCTATCCCCACGAGATACGTTCATTCAAGCGTTGAGCTTTGCGATATGGGCGACGTTATCGCTTGCATTGATCTTGCGGAAAAATATATAATTAAATAAACGGCGGTTATTATGGAAATATCAGAAAGAATATGGGCTCTCGCAGAGGCGGGAGAGGCGGCACTTGCCGAGCGCTTTCGCAGTATAGATGCGATAGCCTTTGAGAATACTAAAAAGGTAATGGATGCTTTTCGCGAGCACCGTGTAAGCGAGGCTATGTTTGCTCCGTCGAGCGGTTACGGCTACGACGACCGTGGACGTGATACTCTTGACGCTATTTGGGCGGACGTAATGGGCGCCGAGGCGGCCTTTGTTCGCCACAGTATAGCAAACGGAACTCACGCATTGACCATCGGTCTTTTCGGACTTTTGCGCCCGAATGATATACTCTTTTCTATTGCAGGCAAGCCCTATGATACTCTTGACGAGGTTATAGGAAACGTTGGCGAGAGCGGAAACGGCTCCTTGCGTGATTTTGGAGTTGAGTACCGTGAGGCGGGACTTTTGCCCGACGGTAGCTTTGACAAGGAAAAGATCGCAGAGGTTTTGAATTCCGAGGGCGCGAGAATCAAGGTTATCTTTATTCAACGCTCCAAGGGATATCTTAACAGAAAGACTCTCTCGGTTGACGAGATAGGCGATATAATAAAATTCGTTCGCCCCTTGTGTCCCAACGCATACGTTGTTGTGGATAACTGTTATGGCGAATTTACCGAGACACGTGAGCCTACCGCGGTTGGAGCTGATATGATAATCGGTTCTCTTATTAAAAATCCGGGCGGCGGAATGGCGGAGTCGGGCGGATACATTGCGGGCACTCGCCGTGCGGTTGAGCTTGCCTCTTACCGTCTTACCTCAGTTGGATGCGGTCTTGAGGTAGGCGCTACTCTTGGACAGACCAAATCTATGTATAAGGGACTTTTCTACGCTCCTCACACCACCGCAGAGGCAATAAAGGTTGCTCATCTTGCGGCGTATATATTTGGCAAGGACGGACTTGGATTTGACGTTGAGCCTCATTGGAGCGAGCCGAGATATGACATTATTCAAGCGATTATCACTCATTCTCCCGAGGCGCTTTGCGCTATCTGCCGTGGAATTCAGGCAGGCTCGCCCGTTGATTCCTACGTTACCCCCGAGCCTTGGGCTATGCCCGGATATACCGATAAGGTAATTATGGCGGCGGGTGCGTTTACTCAAGGCTCTTCTATTGAGCTTTCCGCAGATGGACCTCTGCGTGAGCCCTATACCGCTTATCTTCAGGGAGGCCTTACCTATGAGAGCGGCAAAATCGGTATTCTCTACGCCGCTACCGAGGCTTTGAATATTTGAGGGGATATATTTTTATATGCCACTTTTTTGAAAAAAAGTGGCGCAAAAAACTTCCAACGGGAAGATTTTTGGCGCACATTTTCGCTCGACGATTGTGAACACTATGTTCGTACAAACTTGATAGGCTCGCCCTTTGGGAGAGCTGTCAGCGGAGCTGACTGAGAGGGATAGAAAACA
>JAZLCC010000102.1:0-16999 GCA_045614065.1 Eubacteriales bacterium
GTAGGATGTAATATTATAAACGGTACCGTTAATATTTATTCTGCTGAAATTAAAGGAATACTCACTGTAAGCATCATCGGTCCATGCTACGTAGGTTTTATTTCCACTTGCATCCTTAACGTATCCACCTGTGTATGCAACGATCTCACAGGTAGGATCTAATGCAGTAGGATCATATCTAACAAAGAATTCGCCGTAACGCTTAGCGCCATTGTCGAGGAAAAATTTTGATCGCCAATCAGCACCGCCATAAGTAAAGCAATCCCAATAAGCTTTTCTCGTATATTCATCGGGAGTAAAGAAATATTGTTCGGCACCAACATTTTGCCACAATCCGTCTACAACAGAAAAGGAAGTGCGAACGTACTTTATTCCATCGAGAACATCATTTCTTATTACAGAAGTACCGCCAGTCATAGTAGAGTTATTCAACTTATTCAACGACTGAGGGAAGGTTATTTCATCAACGCCCGTACCCGTAAAGATGTACTTACCCCACTGTGTGTCGCTCTCGGACATCTTGATGCTTGTGAGCGCTGCCATTCCCTTAAATGCATTATCGGGAACCACTCTATCCACGGAAACTGCGTCGGAAAGATCGAGCGTAGTAAGCGAGGTCTTCATATTCTCGCGAATATACTTATAATCGTTCTCGCTCAAAGCCTTATCGCCGTAGCATATGATCTTTACCTCTTTGAGCTCATTTACAGCAGAGATTTCACCCTTGCTGAAATAAAAATCAACGTAGCTCTTAAGGTTTGTAAGAGCGGAAAGCTCGGGATGATCGTTAAGTACCATTTCCATAGGAGCTTCGTAATGGATAATTATCTTATCCTTGCTACCGCCAACGGTCTCAACGAATTGCTCACGGAGAGCATACTCGATATCATCACGGTATCCGTCGAGCTCCATCTTACCGGTCGAGAAGAAGTAATCTCCACTTGCTACCGACTCGGGGCTTTCATTAAAATTATTGTTTTCGGTTATAGCGCGAAGCTCACCCGAACCCTTATTAGCAATTATGCGAGTGTTATCCTCTGCGGTTCTATTTGCAGTATCGCTGTCGATAAACTTCTTAGACCACTTGGGAAGCTTTATAAGCGTATCGCCAAATGTTCCCGAGTTGTCGATCAAAATCGAGGGAGCGCTGTAGAGGGTAGAATCCCACTCCATAGTCTCGAGATTCAAGCTATTAACGTAACCGCCGTTTTCGAGAATGAAATTACGGCAGTATGCATTTGCTGTAATATCGCCCATGCGAGTACGGTTAGAAACCGAAACTCTTGCGGGACCGTCAATAAGCAAAGGCTTAAGCTCGGTAGAATCGGGCTTGCAAATTCTTGCGCCCTTAAAGAATATACCCTCGCCCTCGGCATTAGAAGCGTTTGCGGTGAAGCTTCCGGTAACGTAGATATCTGCGTTATTATCGTTATTTGCACCAACGAGCTCAATAGAGGTATTGGGAAGGTCTATTTGGAAGTTTCCTCCCACGCCCTTATTTAACAAAATTTTAACGTGACCGTCACTGACGGTGTTAAGCACAAATCTTCCACCGTACATGTAGGTGTATATAAGGTTACCGTTTATCGTAAGATTAGCGTGCATAACTATCAAGCTGCAAGGACGGGTAAACACCATATCACCCGTGTAGGTAACGTCCTGAGTAATGTATATCTCATCACCCGCACCGTAGTTATTCAATGCGTTCTTAAGTGTGATCTCATCGTCAACGTAGAACTTATCAACAAGCTCGTCATCGGGAAGAGCGCCGTGCTGAGCTACGCAAAGACCAACTCTCAAGGGGAAAGACTTGCCCTCAAGATTTGCAGAAACTGCATTGAAATTATCATTGATCTCAAAGCGTATGCAAGCATACTTTTGATCTCCCGTAACCTCGGTCTTCTGAACAGTGTTCCAGATCTTTCCGAGATTCTCTGCCTCAGCAGAATTCTCGCCGGGGTTGTTGAGATAAGTCATAAGAGCGGCTTCGGTCTTCGCGCTGCTAAGAGCAGAAGAGTCATCCTCCATCTTATAATTCATCTCGCCGATATGCGCATAGTTAGGGGCGTATTTTTTATCAATACCGTCGTTATCAAAGGAAAGCGCTACGTCAAAGTCTATCGACGTATCATACTTTTCTATAATGAAGAATATCTCCTCGCCCTCAATAACGTCGATAACTGCGCCGTCGGTTCCAAGGTCTTTTCTTATACTGTTAAGCTCGGTAGTAACCGATTCAGCCAAATTATCGGGATCATTCTTTGTATCAAAGAGAGTAGTGGCGGTAAGAGCGCCTTCCTTCATCTGGTAAAGCGTTACCTTATACTCCATCTTACCCGTTTGAAGATCCAAATTATTTACGTGAATATAGTTACGTATCCACGCATAAGAAAGAGCTCCAGCCGCAATAAGTAATGCGAGCGCCAAGGATAATAAAATTATTAATCTTTTAGCAGAGCTTCTATTCGTCTTCGTTTTCATTCTCTTCTGCCACCTCATCTTTTTCTTTTTTCAGTTCCTTAGCTAAAGAAACTATTTCGGATACTATCAAGATCGCTATGGGCGCAAAGATCAAAAGCCAAAAGCCCCACGGCGTTGATATTACCTTGTATACCTTATCTATAACAACGGCCTTGTGTACCATGACCGCCTCAATTTCATTTTTAGTAATAGGAGAATCCGCTGCGTTGTTGGCATCTCCCTGTGTAATTATCTTATCACCCTCAACGTCGATAACTCGGTGAGTGATAAGCTCTGCTCTATTGCCGACGTAACCGTGATACGTTACCACGTCTCCGTTTTCGCCCGACAAAAGCTCGCCGCCGTCATATTTCTTTGAGATTATAACGTCTCCGGGCTCAAGATACGGCTCCATACTGCCCGTTCGAATAAAATACATTTGATATCCAAAGAGTGTGGGAGTGTCTCCCTGCACCTTGGAAACCACCAAAAACATTATTATCAAGACCTCAATAACTATAAGCGCAATGCTAAGCACTCTGCCCACAGCCTTAAGAATCTTCTTAGCCTTTTCTTTCATAGATATCATTCAAATCTGAAAAGCATTGCATCTATCGTCTTATTCTGATATTCTGCGGTTGCTTCCTCATCAAAATAGATCTTGCAATCAATAGTTGCGTAATCGTCGTCGCCGTCAGCCGCGGGAATAACAAGCTCGTTACCGTCGCCGTAGATAGTCAACGTATATTCGCCGCTTCCCTTAGCACCAACCTCTTTAGCCTCGTTAAGTCTTACGTAAATATGATAATTTTCAAGGTTCATAAATCCATCCGATGCCACAACGTCAAGGTAAAGCACATCGAGAATATTCGCCTGCTTTGCCTGCTCGGGATCAATGCTTATAGCAACCACGAGCTTGGTTGTACGCGATTCGGTGGTGGAATTATTTTTGATCTTCAATCTGAAGGAGGTCATCGAGTCGGGAACCATATTCTTCGAATCAAAGGTATACGGAACGTCCTTTTCCAAAGGAACGTAATCGCCCTTTTCGTCAACTATTTCAAGAGCGGTATCGAAGTCAAAGCTTGCAACGGTAGCCAAGCCTCCCTTGTCTGCCCCTTGGAAGTCAACAGCTATACTCTTTACGGGCGTTACGTTAAAGTTTGAAAGCCACGCAAAGCTTGCAGTTACGCACAAAAGAAGAGCGTAAATTATTATAAGTATTCTCTTTTTCATATACGCTCCTCCTTTGTAGCCGTAAGTAAAATTAAGCGTTGTTTTTAAAAATCAATTAAGCCTGTTCTGCCGTAAACTTGATAAGAATATCAAGTGCAGAGCCTGCTATTTCATCCTTGCATAAGGGATCCTCACCCTCAAGCCAAATGCGCACGGTAATTGCACGTCTCTCACCGGGCTTTATTGTAAGCAACGGAACGCTGCTTGCATTGTCAAGCTTAGTAGCCGGTGAAACCTCCTTCAACGAGAAGGATATATTGCTTCCGTCCACCGAGTGGTTAACAGTTGTTGCGGGCTTTCCGTTCTTATCATAAAGCTTTGCGCCGTGAGCAACGTAATCGTTAACCTTATATTGCGAATCAAAATGAGAGGTTATTCCTATATGCTCCTCGGTATCATTCGTAAAGATAGTGGTCTTATCATAGCTTCCATCGTCCTTATAGGTCGATATCGATACGCGAATAGCCTTTGCGGCTTGCTCGTTAAGCGCTACCTGATCCGCAGGATATTCTTTCTTAATACCGTTCTCATAATAGGACGTTGCCGCCGCAATATGAGAATCCTTGTGGAGATATATCGTCTGATCAAACATACTGCCGCCTTCTTCAATAGACGCCGACTGTATGTGGAAGGTTATATCAATATAACCGTTTTCTATACCAAGCTGAGTATATTGCATTTCCAAGCTCTGATTAGAATCCGAGGAAGGACCCAATCTAAGCTTTTTCAAGGTATCCTCAAGATATCCTTTGGTACTATACTCAAGACCGAAGAAATCTTCACTTTTACCCGTCGCATTGGAAACCGACTTGTATGTAAAATTAGTTTCTCCGATAAGCTCGTTAAGTCTAATCTCCTCTTGAACTTTATCGTTAAACAAGAAGGTAAGCGATGAACCTGCCACGATCTTAACGTTATCCTGATAAATACTGGGCGTCCAATCACGCTTCATCCAAGCGTAGGTCGCGCAGGACAAAAGAAATACCAACACCAAAGCAAGCGCTATCGGACGAATTACCTTAAGCCATTTTTTATTTTTCTTCTCGGCATTATTCATTTCCTTTCTCCTTTCTGACCATCATTTTTGCTTATTGTTAAGCTCATGATACCACTATCTCCTTAATTGCACCCGCATTCTCGGTAGCGGTCTCTTTTACACGAATGTAAAATTTTTCAACACCCTTAAGAAGAGGGGTCTTTACGGCGTATGCCGTCCAATTTTCACCGTCAAGGCTGTAAAGTATTTCAGAACCTGCAACCTTACCGGAGGAATACTTAAGAGCGCCATCCATGTAGTTTACATCGTCAATGTTGATTTTTGCCTCAGCCTTCAACGGAATTCCTACAAGCTTGAGATCGTAAATAAGCGATCCACCGCTAAGAACGGTGTTTGCCTCACGGTCAGAGCCCTCGATCCAAATATAAATGGTGAGCTTCTTAACTCCTACGTCCTCAAACAAAAGTAACTGAGTCTTTCCATCGGTTACGTAGCCATCGTTTACGTTGCCGCTTACAAGCTCGTTGCTCGATGTAATCAAGTTAGGATCCCAAGTACCGTACTCCTGACCCTCAACAACGTATCCGTCCTGCATATTGAGGAACTTATACGAAGACTCGGGAGTACCGTCTACGCTGAATCCGTTTACCTTGCCATCGTTATCAAACTTAAGCTCATACTGCTCGTTGGGAGTCCAAATGGCTTTAATTCCATCCTCGGTAAAGAAACCAACTCTTGCAGCACCCGCAACGGCATCCTTACTAAAGGAAACGGTAGAACCATTTCCGTCGCTTACTACTGCGTCAGCTTTATTCATATCTCCGAGAATCTTAGAATCCTCATGGAGATAAACTGCCATACCCTTGGTTGCGCGAACCTTAAGATCTAATTTGAAATAAAATCCGTCGGTATACTGTGTATTGGTAACTTCTCTGTAAGCATCCTTATTTTCCTCTCCAACGAGAAGAGTCTCGTTAGGTCCGAGCGAAATGGGATACCAAACGCTTCCGTCAGGCATTACCGAAACGTCGGGATACTGCAACACAAGCTTATCAAGCTCAAGCTCAGAGCCCCACTTGTCATCGGAATCATCGTTGTTATAATCATCCAAGCATATCTCAAGATAATCGCCTGCTACTATTTTTGAATCCTTTTCAACCGAAATTACAGCGGTCTTCTCAAAAACGAACCAAGCAAGAGTGCCAACAAGTGCCACACTAAGTATAACTATATATAAAATAATTGATAACCTTAAGTATCTTTTAGTGTCTTTTTTCATAAATTCTCCTCTCACTCGGTAACAGTAGCTTCGGGATTAAACTTAAACGTTGCAACGATATCCTTATCAAGAAGCTCGTTATTACATTCTCTGTCATTTCCGTCAAGCCAAATAACGCAACGGTACTTTGCAGTTCCCTCAAGCTCGCCGACCAATATAGAATTATCGGCATCGGGCTTTCCCCAAGCGTATTTTACGCCGTCAACGGTCTTTTCACCGTGATAACCGCTTATCGTAAAGGTCTCGCTCTTAGCTCCGCCGTTTCCATCGGGAGAAACAACGGTAACCGTTTCGTCAAGCAAGCTTCCGCCCGACTTTGTTGAAGTAACGTCGGGGATCCAAACAAAGCAAAGATCGTATTGCATTGTGTTTTCGTTAAATTTCAAAATAGCAACTCGCATAGCGCCCTGCAAATACTTAACACTATTATCCTCGGCTTGAATACTCGTGCCGTCCACCAAATAGATATTGTGCTTACCCTTTATTGAAAGTGTGAAATCCTTTACAAAAAGGTTTTCGGCAACGGGATCCTCGATAATTACGTTATCGGGCAATGCGTTATACTTTCCGCTATTTCCTTTTTTATAAATATTGAAACCGTTTTGGGTTGCAACAAGCTCGTTTTCCCAAACAGGTCTAAAGAAGCTCGTTCCATTACCCGCAATGGAATCTATCTTACCCTTGACCAAAAATTCGTCATCCGCTATAAGGTTATTCGGGTCGGTAACTCCAACGTTGACACCGTTAACGTGCGCCGTCTCACTCAATGAGAACCACGAATACGTCAAAGATATCATAATGAAGATTATCGATATCACGAACATTGCCTTGAAGAGCGTTTTTCGGGTAAATTTTTTCTTTTTCTTAGGAGCCGTGCCCTCGCCGACCGCCATTTCGGGCGGATCCTTGCGAATCTCGGCATCCTTTTTAAATTTACCGATCATCTTCATGCTCATTCACCCTTAGGCCCTCTGCGCACTGCGCGGTAAATCTTCTTTTGTCCCTCGGCTTCGCCATTGATAGCATTGAGGTTTGCCGCCAAAATAGCCTCTCGGCGCAAACGTCTCTGCTCCTTGGCAGCCTCTTCCTTGGCAACCTCCTCGGCAATGCGAGCCTCGATGCGAGCATTTATCTCTGCATCTGCCTGTGCCTCACGCTCAATGCGCGCCGCCTCACGCTCTGCCGCAGCCTTCTCCTCTTTTTCAAGACGAGCCGCCTTGCGAACCTTAGCCTCTGCCTTCTCGTAGGCAATAGCCTCTGCCATACGAGCCGCCGCCTCGAGCTGCTCCTTAGCCAATCTATCAGCTACGCGAGCCTCAGCCGCCTTTTCCTCTTCCGCCTTGCGGAGCTCGTCGCGCTCCTCGGCAATAGCCTCGAACTTTGCACGAACCTCGCCCTCAATACGAGAGGTCTCCTTCTCCAAGAACTCGGTGCGTATACGCTTAAGCTCAGCCTCCTGAGCCGCCTTACGCTTCTCCTGCTCCTGCTTTTCAATTATTCTATCATTTCTTGACTTTCTATGCTGAGCGGCAAGAGCCATCTTTGTGCCCTCAAGAGTGATAGCGCGCATAATAATAGACTCGACCTTTGTGTTGTCGTCTCTTCTCGCCGCCTCGGCGATATCGGCACGCTCGATAAATATTCTCTTGATCTCATCAAGCTCAAGATCGTAATTATCAATGATCTTATCTATATCTTTTCTTACGATATTAGGAAGAATTTCATTTCTTCGAGCAAGATAATCGTCGTGCTCCTGCGTTCTTCCCGAATTATTCTTTGAGATAACGTACTGCAACGCAATAACCGAAAGCATTTCGTCAAGGAATTTCTCGGTAGGAACTACGTCGCGCTCGATCTGGCTTACGTTATAACCCTGATCCTCATATCTCTCAATGAACATCCAAAGCTCAACAGCCTTCTTAAAGTCCTGATTCTTAGTAAGAACGTTTGTCATAGTAAGAGGAGGACGAACCAAAGCGCATCCCTCAAGCGTGCGGATAAGCTGTGATCCCATGAAATCGTAAAGAATTCTGCGGATACGCTCTACTCTCTGCATTGCGCTAAGCTGAGATACGTCTGCGTTGATCTTAAGATCCTCATCTGCAAGGTCAACGTGAGGTGTTATATAAGAGAATTCAAGCTTGTAGGATATCTGATCTCTACCCGTATCAAAAGCTCCGTCAAGACGCATAGCAAGCATATCCTGCGCACCCGTCTTTGACATAAGCGCCTGCAAACGCTTATCCATAAAGTACTGAAGCTTCTGCATAAGAGTGTAGATAAAGCGGTTTTCGTAGGTTTCAAAGCTCTCCTCTTTGTGAATGTTAAGCATTCTCTGAGGAGTAACCTCATCACCCTTAACCGTTGCTATCATATTGGTGTGCTGTGCCAAGTGTCTTATCGACTCCGTGGTAACGCTCTTAACCATTTCGATAGGCAAAATTTCTTCTTCGTTCTTAATGAATCTGCGAGGGTTACGAATAATAGTATCAAGCGGAATTATCGTCTGCTCGATCATCTCAACCCAAGCAATATCAACGTTACGCTCTATGTATTTCTCATGGAGATAAACGTTGCGCTCGCCGCTCTTTACGGCATTCATAAAGAACGAGAAGAATTCGTCGGTACGGAGCTCGCCTAAAAAGCCGTCGGCAAAACGATCGTACATCATTTCTATTTTATTGTTAGTCATACGCTCTGACATATAAGCTCACTCCTTGTAAAACCTGAAAAACTTTTATAGTTGAATTACCTAAAGAATTATACCAATCTCTTAAGTCTTCTGAGGTAATCCTTTGCTTCCTGCATATTTTCCTCACCGAAGAGCTCGGAGAGGTAGTTGATAAGTCCGTCTATCTCATCACGGATAAACGCGAGGTTAAGAGCCTCAAACTTACGGAATATCTTGTTGGTAAGAACGTAGTCAAGTCCGTCAACCTCGGTTCCGCCACACGCAACGTATGAGGGAACGAAATCACGAAGCTGCTTAACAATACGGTTACCGAATGCAAGACGGAAATGCTCAATAACATAATCGTCAAGCTTTGCAATCTTTTCAAGCGACTCGTCGCTTACCTTGTACTTTTCCTTTGCCTCGTCAAACATAGCCTCAAGGTGCTTGTAGGAGAGGTTAAGATTCTCGGTGTAAGGTGCGTCAAACTTAACACCCTTGGTGTTAATGTTTATCGGGATAGCACGGTCGTAAACCTTATCGGAAATTGCGAAGGTCGAGTCGTCGTTGTTTGCCGTACCTATGTACCACATATTTTCGGGAAGCTTAAAGCGTCCGTCAACAAGGTGCTTAGGGTCAGAGGGCCATCCGCTGGGAACAAGGTCTACTACCCACTCGTCTCTCGAAGGCATTTCGAGAATAGAGAGCATTTCTGCAAAGTAATACTCAACTCTCGCGATGTTCATCTCATCAAGGATGGTGAGATATACCTTATCGGTATAAGTGGACTCGTACATACGCTTAAGAACCTCGGTCTCCGAGAAACGCTTGGTAAATTCATTAAAGTAACCGAAGAGCTCGGAACGGTCTCTCCAGGAAGGCTGTACCGACGCTATCTGCGTGTCGTTCTCAAGGAACTTACCCCATGCGTAAGGAAGCGAGGTCTTACCTGTACCGGAAATACCCTGAAGGATTATAAGTCTTGTAGAAGAGAATGCTGCGAGGAAGAGTCTTATAACTCTGGGCTCGTAGTAAAGTCCCATTCTCGAGCAAGCGAAGTTTCTAAACTGATCGCAGATCTCTTCAAGAGTGATCTCGTTGTTGAATACCTCAGCCTCTCTGTCATATTCTGCGTAATCTGCATCTATCTTGGTAAGCTTGTAGAAGCGGCTCTCTCCGTCCTTAAGAACGCTGTCGCTCTCATCCTCTGCTTCACCCTCTCCATAACCGTAGTTTGAGAAAGGAAGATCAGGAGCGCCTGCCTTGATCGCAAGTATCTTATCCTTCTCCTTGGTGAGACGGATAACCTGATTGTTAAGCTTTCCAACCTCTTCAAGAAGAGCTATCTGATTCTTAAGCTTATTCTTGTTGTCTATTTTTCTCTTTATGAGAATTACTATTAAGAGTAAGAACGCAACGAGTATTGCTACCAACACGAGCAAGCAAAGAATAGCGAGTATCCATCCTCCCACTCCAAAGCCGTCGCCGTATTCTCTTACAAGTTCTGCGTATGCAGGGATGTTTACAAGATCAAACGCTCCCAAAAATACGCCTGAAATAGCCTTCCAGAAGCCTCCGAAAAACTGTGCTAAAAGCTCCAATAAGAATTTTACAAATGATTCCATTATGTTGCCCTTTCCTTCTTGAATGTTTTAATTTATATAATTAAGGTTTATAGCCGTTAATTTCAAGCTTTATCATCGCCGTCGCCCTTCTCGGCGTCAGCCTTTTCGCCATCGCTCGCATCCTCTTGCTTTTCATCAGCCATTTGCTTTTGCTTTGCAAGATATTCAGCGATTATAGCATTTCTTTCCTCCTCGGATATCTCCGATTTGGTGTTCTTCATTTTTTCCGCTTCCTCCTCAAGCTCTGCCTGCTTGCTCTTGAAGAAGAGCAATATGAGCTTATAGCCCTGCCAGCAAATAAATATGAGAAGCGGTACCACAAGGCAGATTATAAAGCCAAGCGGCGTTCTTAAAAAGTCTATAAAGTGTCCCATTACGGGAATTTTGAAGAGATACACCGATTCTATCTCGTTTATCGTCATCGGAGTATCGGGTGCGGGAGCCGACTCGCGGTTATCACCCCACGTTGTGTATATGCGGGTATTTCCCGCCTCTCGAATCTCGTATATACGGTGCGTTATAAGAATTTTTTGACCGTTATCGAGCTCGGTATAAAAGGAAACTATCTCTCCCTCTTCAAGCTTAATATCATTTTTGTTTTTATCGGTAATAAGCTTGCTGACTACGAGGTCTCCCTCGTTGATTTTCGGCGCCATTGAATCGGTCTGTACGCTGTTTACCGTATAACCCAAAACGTTCGCCTGTCCGTTTTCACGCTTCGCCGTGATACTCGCTACAACTACAAGAACAGATATAATAAAAACCAACACGATCAGTATGTCAACAACAACCGATCCAATTTTTTTCAAAATTTTCATTATCCTCTCCTTGTGTCAATTCCCATTGCGGCGGTATAGCCGCCGCAATGGAATTTGTGCGTCTCGATATCTTCAGACTACGTGAGATATTCTTTAAATTTCCGTAAAATTACTGTGCCGCAGCCTCGTCAAGAGACTTTGTGAAAGCAAGCTGAATGTTCATGTGCGAACCGGAAATAGCATTCTTACAGTCAACGTCCTGACCCTCAAGCCAGATATAAACGGTAACTCTGTAGTAAGAATCCGCAGGAATTTCAAAGCTGATATTCTCTGTGCTATCCTTATGAACAGTGGTAGTCTTCTCAAGGTATTCAGAGGTTGCACCCGCGCCAGCGGCAGCGAGTCTATTTTCCTCCGCCTTTGCATCAAAGTACTGGTCCACTCCACTTGCAGCCTTAACGCCGTAGGTGGTCTTTATATCAGTGCTTGCATCTAAATGCTGCTTTGCGTTGAACTCATAGATACTTACCTTATTAGGATCAGTGGTCTTGAAGTTCTTAATAGTACTTTCGGTAGTACCCTTGGCATAAACTCCGTGATCGACAACGGCTAATCTCATTGCCATATCAACACCGTTGGTAACGTCGGAAAGAAGTGTAGACTCCTTATCGAGCAAAACGGTTATCGAAGAATCCAAGCTATCGTTATAGAAATAAACGTCTTTTTCTATATAGTATTTGTTTTGTGTTATGGCCTCTGTGTATATCTCGCTGGGCTTAGCTTCGTTTATAACACCGTTATAGAACTGAACTGTTCCATCGTTTTTGATATTCGAGGGGACCATAGAAGCAGGATTGTATTCGGTTTCCTTGATGTTGAGGTCCAATCTGTATGCCCATTCATCGGGATTGGGGATAGCAGAAATCAAAACTCCACCTTCTTTGGAAACGATTCCCAGATCCATACCGCCAACTATCGCAGTATCACTCTGTGAAAACCATGCATAGGTTACACCGGTGAGCGATACGATGCCCATAAGCATCATAGCAACAGTAGCTAACATAGCTCTTCTGATCTGTTTTTTCATTGTTTTCCTCCTTATTTTATTAATCATCATCGTATACGGCTTTTTGTGTTGTTTGTGTTTGTTTGGTTAATTTACCCTAAAAGTTTTTTAAAATCTCGTTATCAGGTCTCGGCGTCATCCACGGAAAACGTCAAAGACATTTTCACGTCGCCTCCCTTGATATTATCGAGACACTCGGGGTCATCCCCATCTACCCAAACAACAACCGTATACTTAATAATTTCTTCTGGCTCTACGTCCTCCTCCACTATCGAGAATATCTTTCTATTCTCGGCAAAGGGGGTCGTATCATATTCGGGCTCACCGTTTGCGGCACGCTTTGCGTAGGTTGTATATTCGCCGTTTCTATACAATCTTACTCTCATAGCGTCATCAACGTTCTTGATAACCTTATTTATATCAAGCTCAGCGCGTATATCGGATGCCGCGCTGCCCGAATTCTTTAAATAAAAAGTATATGCAATATAATTTGCGCCGTTGTGCGAACCGCCCTCAGCGTCGAACGTTTCGGGAATATCCAATTTTGAAATATTCGTTACGTTCTTTAATCCGCCTGCGTCAAGTCTAACCGTGGGCGAAGAGAAATCTGCGCTCTCGGAAAGAGATATCAACGCCTTGTCGTCCTTATCGTCGTTTACGGCAATGCTAAATCCACTCTTCTCCGCATAAAGGATACCTGAACCGAAGAATATAAGCATAATGGTAAGCGTTATTGCCAAAACCAACTCAGCTATTTTAAACCAAGGCTTTCTGCCAACAGCTCCGAGGAAATCCCACGCCTTGTCAAAAAAGTTCTTTTTGCCAACCGCAGATTTTGGTGCCTTCGGTGCTTTTTCTTTTTTACTCATCTGCCGCTACCTCCTTTTCCAGAGTATCGCTATCGCCTCTGAGTATTTCAATCGTTACAGGCGCGCCGTAATGGTCGCCAGAGAAATACTTAACTCCGATAGCCGTAAGAAGCTCCGCATCGGTGCTCTTGCGGATATCCGAAAATTCAGCATCGATCTCCATTCCTTCAAGCATCTTAACAAAACCTATAACCAACGCCTTTGTCTTGGAGTTAGCGGTTACGTCGCCAAGGAATCCACTCTTCATACAAACACTCTCGATGGGAAGATCGTCGATTGCCAAAAGAATCGAAAATCTATCACCCGCCTCGTCAACCGAGAAGCTAAATCCAGCCTCAACGTAAGGCTTTAAAACATCCTTCCACTCGATTGCCGAATTTACTATTTCCGCCTCGGTGATCGCAAAGCAGATCTTTGAGGGCTCTACCTCATAGCTCTCTGCCGTTTCGATAACGTAGCTATAGAACTCCTCGTTCTTAAACTGCTGTGCCGAGATTGGGAATACTACCTTAGGAATATCTCCCTCGGGTACCCAAAGCGAGTCAAGATCCTCACAAAGCTTCTTGAACGCCATCTTCTCAAAGCGTATCACCTGTCCGCTTCTATCGCCTATAGGCGAAAGGATAGCCGCTTTAAGCTCTCCGTAATAAGGATCGTTTATTCTCACCGTAACTCTAAAGGAATCTACTTTCTTCTCTCCCGCCTTATAGCGAGGAGCGTAATCAAGCTTGATTCCGTAAGAGGAAGGCGCAGGCTTGTTCATTTCATCTTCGTAAAGCTTCTTTGAGAACTCACGCAAAGCGTCGAGATCCTCAAGGAATATATTCACAAGGCGCTTATCGAGTGCGCCAATCTTTCCTCTAAGCTCGCTAACTGCGCTATCGAAATCAAACGTTCCCAATGCTCCGAGGAAAAGTATATTATCAAAGCAATCTGCAATAGCCGTTATTCTACCTACGATAGAAATGCCTCTCGTGTCCTTACCCTCGGGGAATCCCGTTCCCGTAAGCTCCTCGTGATGCTCGGTTATCGCTCTGCAAAGGCACCATTCAAAGCTTGAACGCTCGAATGCGGGAAGATAATAGAAGAACTCATCCTTAATTGCCTCAACACCCTCGTTAACGTGGCTCTCGTAACGCTCTTTTCTGTGCGGAGCCGTGCAATGAAAGGCGTGATGGTAATCCCTTTCTATGCGAGTTTTACCGATATCGTGGTAATAAACTGCTTCAATTATGTACTGCGGATCAAGATCAAGACCTGTGAACCAAGTTTTATCCATCAATCTCTCAACGAGGTATTCCGCTATAAGCGAGGTTCTCTTGCTATGCGACCTTATCGGAGAAGGCAGCTTCATTATAAGCATATTCAGTTCTTTTTTAGATATTTTACGCTCACTATCCATGTTTCTGCCACACTCTCTTTCGTTGATATAATTGACAAAATATGTAAAAATTCTCTAAAAATGGCGCAAAAAGCCAAATGGGTACAATTTCCCATTGTTTTGATTATACCATAATAGAATATATTTTTCAATAGTTTTTAAAATTTTTGTCATTTCTGCTTTATTTTTTTATTTATCACCATTAAAATTCCTCATATTTTTGTTAAAAAATCACAATATCATCACATAAAAATCGCAAAAAACACCGTTTTGTCTCATCTATTTAGATTTGATATTGATATTTTATAATATTAATGTTATAATTAATCAATAAAAAGAAACAGGAGGTATACCTTGTATTCAAGAGTCTACGTTGAAATAACAAACGTCTGCAATATGCACTGCTCCTTTTGCCACGGAACAAAGCGAGAGCCCAAGATCATGTCGCTCGGCGAGTTTGCACGAATAGTGGGAAATCTACACGGAGTAACCGAATACCTCTATCTCCACGTTTTGGGTGAACCTCTTACACATCCTATGCTGACAACCTTTATAGAATACGCATCAAAGAGCGGATATAAGGTGGCAATCACCACAAACGGAACTCTCCTTAAGGATAAGGGCGACTCTCTCATAAAATCGGGCGTCTATAAGGTGAATATCTCATTGCATAGCTTTGAAATGGGATCCTCGCCCGAATTGCAAAAGAAATACATAGGCAGCTGCATCGAATTTGTCGACAAAGCAAGCCAAAGCGGAGTTCTCTGCGTTCTTCGCCTTTGGAACAAAACCGAGCTTAAAAATCCCGTTATCGAGGAGCTTAACGAATACACTCTCTCGCTTTTGCACAAGCACTTTAACGGCGAATGGACTCTCGGCGCGCGCGGTGCAAGAATACGAGATAAGCTGCACCTCGAATTTGGCGAGCGCTTTGAATGGCCGGACTCACAGAGCGCCGACCTCGGCGAGCGAGTATTTTGCCACGGTCTTTCCGATCATTTTGGAATACTATCCGACGGAACTGTTATTCCCTGCTGTCTTGACGCAGACGGAGTAATTAGGCTCGGGAACATCTTTGAATCCG
Organism: Eubacteriales bacterium; assembly: GCA_045614065.1. GTDB lineage: Bacteria > Bacillota > Clostridia > Oscillospirales > CAG-272 > HGM12713. The sequence goes on from JAZLCC010000102.1 coordinate 15,427, forward strand.
ACGTCCGTGCAATACTTTCCTCCGATCGCGCTCTTGCAATCAAGTCAGGATTTGCAAAAAAGACCGCCTCTGAAGAGCTTTGCAGACGTTGCCCGTACGCAAGGAGATTTAAGATTTAATGAGTTTTTTTACGGGGGAAGAAACTTTCTTAAAAGAAAGATTTCTTCCCCCGTACCCCTTTCTTCAAAGAACTATACGAGAAAAAACAAAAAATTTCGGTCAATTTTACTTCACAAAATCCTAAATCAAATTTCGTATTCCAAATTTAATTATTCCCCAAGTTCAGTTTTTAAAAGAATATAGGTTTGGGGGAAGGAAAACTTTTTTCAAAAAGTTTTCCTTCCCCCAAAAAATCATATTATCACATATATTACCCCTTAACTCTTGTAAAATTCCATAAGATTTCAGCGGCGTCTCCTCTTGTTACGCAAGCAAGTGGAGATATTTTGTTTTCCACACTGTTCATAACTCCCATATAGCTCATAGCATAGACGGAGCTCTGCGCCCAAGCGGGAATCTCGCTATTATCACTAAAGCTCGGAGTAACTGTTGGTGTTGCGGCATTGAGCATATTCGAAAGCAAGCAAGCCGCCTCGGCTCTTGTAATAGCACGGTCAGGCTCAAAATAAAGCTTCCCATTCTTTTCAACACCCTTTATATAGCCAAGATCATAAGCCGCCGAAACGTAAGGCTTAAAGCTTGTGGGAATAGACGCATCATCAGCAAAAACGCTCGAGCCGTTATCGCTCAAACGCGTAATCCCCGCGGCGGTCATAGCCATTGCAACAAATTCCGCACGGCTAACCTCTCTTGCAGGGTAAAAATAGCTCTGATTTCCTATCTGAGTTCCGCTCATAACGCCTTTTTCAGTCATTGCAATTGCCGCATTGTGGTAACGGGTGTCAATAAGATCGGTATAGCTCACCGATACCGAGCTCTCCTTAACGGTTAAAGAAACGGTTGCAGAGGGACTGTAATTGCCGTAAATATCACGTGCAACGTAGGTAAAGCTATCCTTTCCCGTAAAATCCTCATTAGGAATAAATCTATATGCACCCGTTTCCCTATCGTCAATAACGAGTGAACCTTTTTTAGGATAGGAAACTACCTCAATAAAGGTCTTATCACCGTCGGGATCGTAGCAAGGGAGAGTTCCGTAAAGCGAAATATTTTCAAACGTGCTAACGGCAAGAGCCGAATCTGAAGCTGTTGAAATAGTGGGTGCGTAATTCTTCTCGTCGAGAACGTAGAGCTTGCAACAAAGCTCGGTAGAAGAATCGTTAACGGTAAAATAAAATTCCGACGTACGAATATCACCCTTAGGCTCATAGGAAAGCAAACGAATACTCGATGCGCTGAGAGTCTGCGACGAGGTGAGAACGCTTGAGCCAACACGGAGCTCGCCATCGCTTATAGGCGGAAGCTTGGTAATGGTAATGCTATCAACCCTTGAAAGATTGGTAGCGCGTGCAAAATCGCTCTCGTCAAAGGAGATAACACCTCCCGTCAGGGTCGATTTTGCCATAGCGTTTTCCTTGGCTATCGTATCAATGGCAGAGGAAATATCTCCGCC
>JAZLCC010000103.1:0-2427 GCA_045614065.1 Eubacteriales bacterium
AAATCATAAGCCTCAAGGTCGATAGCCATAACTATTCCGCGGCGTGTAGTTCCGTCGGATTGAACTCTCTCGGTGTATATCATAGAATCGGGATGAGATACAAGAAGATTGTTAAAGTATTCTTCCATAGTAGCGTTTATAGCCGGGATTCTTTCCTCGGTCTCGTTAAGATATACCTCGGGAAGAATTATATTAAGGGTAGAGGGCGCATCGCCAACCTCTGCCTTTGCCGCTTCCCAATAGTGAGGCTCGCTTGTAAATTGGTCGCAAGCAACGCAAGCCCATTTTTTAGCGTCTACCTTTGTAAAGTCGGGAAGAAGAATGTCTGCACTTTTGTAGCATTTATTTGTATTCATAGTAAAGCTCCTTTAAAATCGTTATTCGGGTCTAATATTTTCAAAAATATTTATATAGCCTTGACGCTTGAAAAAAGCGAATTGCTTGTTTGTTCTAACCGTCCAAATAAAGCCTTTAGCCTTAAAAACCTCGGTAGCAAGTACAAAGCCAAGCTCCTTTGCGTGCTTGTTTTCAATCGATATAAAGTCGGGACGGGCTATGCAGTTTGTGAGAAGATGGCAAAGCACAAAATTGATAATGGGGTTAGCCATCGGCGTGCCTTTTCTCTCGGAGCGGGGTAAGGGCTTTGCAACGAGCTGACCTCGTGCAAAACGCGGACGGTGCTTTTTGAAATATCTGAGCGCTCGCGGATCAAAGGATTGAATAGCAAATATTCCGTAATATTTATCAAGCGCATCGGTAAGCTTTGACCAAAGCTCGTTGGTTTTGGAATAGTATTTTATCTCGATGAGAAGAGGCACACGGGCATCAACAAGCTTAAATACCTCGTCAAGCGTCGGGATAGCTTCGTCGCTGTCAAGCAAGCGGTAGCTCTTTATCTCCTCGGCGGTAAGCTCGGATAGCTTTTTGTCAACACCGCACATTCTTTTTAAGGTTTCATCGTGGAAAACAAATATCTCTCCATCGGATGAAAGCTGAACGTCAAGCTCTATTCCATAGTCGTTTTCAATAGCGTTAGAGAATGCCGCAAGTGAGTTTTCGGGGGCGTTTTCATCGTGCAAGCCTCGGTGCGCGTAGTCGATAAGCAGATAGTCCATGTTGGCAGGCTCGAAAACACGGGGAAGAGTAAGAAAAATATAGATTACGGCAATGATTATCAAAACGCCGATGGTAATTAAAATAGCGGGTAATAAAAATGCGGGCATAAATTATTTCCTCCTTAAAAGCTCGTATGCTCGAAGCACTGCGGATTGAGTTTTTCCGTCCTCGATCTCTCCGCGAAGCACCATTTCGTAAAGCTCGTCCAAGGGGATTTTGATAACCTCAAGAAATTCATCCTCGTCGGGGTCGCTATCTCCAAAGGAAAGCTCTTCAGCAAGGTACATATATATTTTTTCATTGATCAGGGCGGGGGAACCGTAGTAAAGTCCGAGATAAGTCATCTTTCCCGAAACGGCACCCGTCTCCTCTCGAAGCTCTCTGCGAACGGCATCGTTAGGATCCTCGTCAATAGAGTCAAGCTTTCCGGCGGGTATTTCAAGTAAGCTCTTGCCAACGGCGTAACGGTATTGACGAACACAAATTACTTCGCTGTCAGAGGTGATCGGAATAACGCAAACCGCACCGTTGTGAGTGCAGTATTCACGAATGCTTGTGTTTCCGTTCGGAAGCTCAATATCGTCAACGTGCAAATGAATCACCTTTCCGTCAAAGATAAGACGGGAAGAAATAGTTTTTTCAACGTTCGAGTCGAAATTTTTTAAGTCATTTTTCGAATTCATATAAAACCTCGCAAAAAGAGTTGTAAAAGTAGCAATATATAAAGATATTATATCATATAATAATAGAAAATGCAACGAATAGACGAACAAAAAGGCGAAGAATAAGCAAAAAAATAAAAATGAAAAATAAAAATAAAAAAATTGCAAAAAAGGTATTGACAATTATAAAATGATGTGATACAATATACAAGTCGCCGAAAGAAGTAGGCGGCAATGGGAGCATAGCTCAGTTGGGAGAGCATCTGCCTTACAAGCAGAGGGTCATAGGTTCGAGCCCTATTGTTCCCACCAAATAAGGCCCGGTAGTTCAGTTGGTTAGAACGCTAGCCTGTCACGCTAGAGGTCAGGGGTTCGAGTCCCCTTCGGGTCGCCAACAAAATACAGCGAGAGCTGTATGCCTCTGTAGCTCAGTTGGTAGAGCAGAGGACTGAAAATCCTCGTGTCGTTGGTTCGATTCCGACCGGAGGCACCCATGCGGATTTAGCTCATTTGGTAGAGCGTCGCCTTGCCAAGGCGAAGGTGGCGGGTTCGAGCCCCGTAATCCGCTCCATAAAAAATGAAAGCACCACAAAAGTGGTGCTTTCATTTTTTATTGCACGTCTTACGTGGCGAGAACCCGCGTTTGCGA
>JAZLCC010000104.1:0-8464 GCA_045614065.1 Eubacteriales bacterium
ACGTTGGGGGAGGAATAGTCAAGAACTACAGTCTTTCCCTCACCCATCTCAGGTGCTCCGTACTTATCGCCCTTTGCGTTAACCTCGGAAACTACCTTGCTTGCGAGATACTCGCCGTCAAGGTATATATTCAAATATCCGTTGATTGCAACCACGTTCTTCGTAGAGGGCAAGGAAAGCTCGCTTGCTATTGCCTCGGCAATCTTAACGGGGGGCATACGAAGCGTCTTGCTAAGCTTAAAGCAAGGAAGCGCAATATCTCCCATCTTCTCATCGGGGGGATATTCAAGCATACCCAAAATAGTCGAAGCATCAAGCTCTGCACTTGCGTTTATTCCCTTTATTGTCTGCGCAATGCTCTGCGCTATCTCACTCTTAATTGCTAACATTTATAACTCCTTTATTTATACTCTGCTCCCTCGCAAAGCATTTCCTCTGCCGCGAGTCTTTGAGCCTTTGTTATTTCTATTCCGCCAAGTATTCTGGCAATTTCGTTTATTCTTTCCTCACCGTCAAGCGCCGATATAGCACTCTCGGTGCGACCGTCCCTTTCCGACTTTGAAACAAATAGGTGATTATGTGCAAGCGACGCTATCTGCGCCGAGTGCGTTACGCAGATGACCTGTGAGGCTCTGCCGATCTCCTTTAGCTTCATTCCGACCTTTCGTGAGGTCTTGCCCGAAATTCCCGTATCTATTTCATCAAACACAACGGTATCTATTCCGTCGCATTGATTTATTTCATTTTTAAGCGAGAGCATTATTCTCGCAAGCTCTCCGCCCGAAGCAATCTTTGCCATTGGCAAAAGCGGCTCGCCTAAATTTGCGGAGATCAAAAATTCAAGCTCATCACATCCGCTTCGTGAAAAATCATTAAGCGGAGCGAGCGAAGCATCAAACCTTACGTTTGGCATATCGAGAAAAGTGAGAGATTCGCAAACTCTTTGCGTAAGTCCGTGCGACGCACGTCTTCTTGACTCGGTAAGAGCCTTTGCGGCTTGCTTTGCTTCGTTCTCAAACGCCTTTAGCTCATTCTCGATATCAACTCGCATATCATCTGCATTTTCAATGAAATCGAGCTTTGCTTTTGCATCGTTTCTATATGCGATTATTTCCTCTACGGTGCTTCCGTACTTACGCTTCAATTTAAGTATTGCATCAAGCCTTGATTCCGCCTTATCAAGCATTACGGCAGGGTCTCCGTCGCCTATCTCGCAAATAGCCGAAACCGATGCCGCAATATCCTCAAGCTCGTATTTCACCTCGCTGAGTCTTCCGGCAAGAGCTTCTGCTTCAGGAACTGCATCGGATATAGAATCGAGCGCCGACGCCGCTCTATCGGTAAGATATATAGCGCCCATTCCCTTGCCGCCCTCAAGGGCTCTCGTAACAAGCGAGCACGCCTTGCTTATTTTCTCAAGGCCGCGGAGTCGGGCAACAAGCGCTTCGAGCTCTTCCTCTTCACCGTTTTTGAGTTTTACAGAATCAATATCGTCAATTTGGAATTTCAGCACCTCTTGCATTCTGCTCTGCTCACGGAAATCGTCCGAAAGGCTTTGAAGCTTTTTTCTATGTGAAATGACCTTCTCGTATTTTTCGAGATAATCCTCTCTTAACGTTCTGTTGCTTGCATAAGTATCGAGAATACCTATGTGGCTCTTCGGGTCTGACAATATTGCATTATCGCTTTGACCGTGGATACCAAACAAAAGCGCCGAAACAGTCTTTAGCATCGAGAGCGTTACGGGTGAGCCGTTTATTCTTGCATTTGAGGAGCTCTGCGTTATCGTACGAGATATAAGCAACGAGCCATCCTCGCACTCGATTCCAAGCTCTAAAAGCTTTGCTTGCACATCGGCGTTTATGTTTGAAAACATCGCGCTTACCTCTGCCTTGCTCTCACCGTTTCTTATAAGCTCCTTATCGGCACGAGCGCCCGAAATAAGGTTAAGACTGTCTATTATTATGGATTTACCTGCGCCCGTCTCACCTGTTAAGACCGTGAGCCCTGCCGAAAACTCTATATCAAGTTTTTTTACGACCGCAACGTTTTCTATATGCAAAAGCTCGAGCATAGGCATCTCCTTTCATTTTTTTAGTGTTTTATAGCTTATCAAAAGCCTTTTACAAGCTCCGTTATCTTCTCGCTAAGCTCTGCAGAGCCCTCTACTGTTTTTGTAACGATAATAACGGTATCGTCGCCTGCAACGCATCCTAAAATGCTTGGCATATTCAAATTATCCACGGCAAACGCAACCGCCGCCGCAAGTCCGGGATAGGTCTTTATAACTACGTTATTAAGCGAGTAATTAACGTCGATTATCGAATCTGCCATTGCGTTATTGAGCTTAACGTTTCCAACGCTGTGTCTTGCTTGGCTTGCGGCATATCTATAAGTGCCTCTCGCCGTTTGAACCTTGGTAAGCTTAAGCTCCTTAAGATCACGTGAAACGGTTGCCTGAGTAACCTTAAAGCCTTCATCAAGCAAGCGTGCCATCATATCCTCTTGTGTTTCTATTTCATATCTTGAGATAAGCTCAAGAATTCTTTGCTGTCTTTGTGATTTCATTATACAAGTACCTTCTTATATAAATTTTTTCATGCGTATCTTGAAATAAAAATCGTCATCCTTTATTCTCAAAAGCTTTGTAGATATATCGGCTTTTGTTATTAACACGGTATCTCCGAAGAAAAGGTCGAAGGTTGCCTTTCCGTCTACCGTGAGATGCAATATCTTCTCGCGAGTGCAGGTGTTTTTTATTTCAAGCTTTGCGCTATCGGGAAAAACCAAGGGTCTTGCAATAAGAGAATGCGGACATATGGGCGTTACGCAAAAGCAGGAAAGCTTAGGGTCAACAATAGGTCCGCCCGCAGATAAGGAATACGCCGTTGAGCCCGTGGGGGTTGCAATAACGATTCCGTCCGCACGATACTCGCTTACAAGTCTGCCGTTATCGGAAAGCTGAAGATCTACTATTCTTGCGGTAGAGCCCTTTGCGATAACCGCCTCGTTAAGCGCATATCCTGCAAAGCGAGTTTGGTTTTGACTTGATTTTATATCAATGCGAAGCATTGCTCTCTCGTCGAGATGAAATTCCTCGGTAAATATCTTATCAAGCAAATCAAGCTCATTCATTTCGAGCTCGGTCATATAACCCACTCTACCCATATTTATTCCCAGTATCGGAATGCCCGAAAGCGTTGCACGTCTTGCCGCCTCGAGCATAACGCCGTCGCCGCCAATTGCAATCACAAGATCGCTTTTTGCATATATCTCATCATAGGAAAGATATGTAAAGCAGGATCTGTGATTATGGCTTCTAAAGATTCTATCCTTATAATTTTCGGGAACGAACACCTCTTTTATATGGGTGGAAAGCTTCTCGGAAACGGCAATTGCCGCCGCAAGCTTATCGGGGATATTATAGTTTGTAACAACTGCAATCTTTTCTATTTTCACGTTACACTCCTTAAATCGACGTTATACGCTTAATAAGCTTATCGTCTACCTTTGGCTTTACGCAAGCCTTTTTTACAAAATGCGCCAAATACTCAACGTTTCCGTCGCCGCCCTCGATTGGTGAGCGAATAAGCCCCACGCAATCAAATCCATTCTCAAGAGCGCAATTGATAACACGCTTTACGGCGAGAAATCTATACGCGGAATTAGTAACCACACCGCCCTTTGAAAGTGCCGATCTCCCCGCCTCAAACTGAGGCTTTATAAGACTTACAAAGCTTCCTCCATCGCACAAAACGCCTGCAACTTGAGGAATTATGTATGTCTGCGAAATAAAGGAAACGTCCATAACGGCAACGTCATTCTCACCGTTGGTTATTTCTGCTGTGAGCTCACGCGCATTAAACTTTTCTATTGAATGAACTCGTGCATCGTTTCTTAACGATTCGTGAAGCTGATCGACGCCCGCATCGATAGAATAGACCTCTCGCGCCCCTCTTCTGAGCAAGCAATCGGTAAATCCGCCCGTTGATGCGCCGATATCAACCGCCTTTTTACGGTTTACGTTTACCGCAAAGGCATCAAGTGCCGCCTCGAGCTTTACTCCGCCACGGCTTACGTACAAAAACGGTTGCTCTATAACAACGTCGTGCTCGATTGCCTCGTTTATCGTTAGAGATGCCTTTTTAATTACGATTCCGTCTATTTTAACGGCCCCCGCATCTATAAGATCCTGCGCCTTTTTTCGGCTTTGAGTATAACCCGCCAACGATAAATAAACGTCAACTCTCATAATCGCTTAATGGAATACGAAATACATTACTATGGCAACTACTATGCCAAGCCCTGCGCCTACGAAAACCTGCAAGGGCGTATGACCTATAAATTCCTTAAAATGCACCTCTGCATTCTCGGTATCGGTAAAGAGCTCTTGAACTATCTTGTTAAGCATTTTTGACTGCTTACCCGTCTCGTAGCGTACGCCCATAGCGTCTATTATAACGATAATTGAAAGTATTGCGCTAACCGCAAATACAGGGGAGCCCCATCCCGCCTGCGCAGAAAGACCTGCCGCTGTGGTAAGTCCCAATACGCTTGCCGAGTGAGAGCTTGGCATTCCGCCCGTTGAGAAAAGAAGAACTATCAAGTTTACGTGTCTATCCTTATAAACACCTGTAAAAATCTTAATTATCTGTGCCATGAGCCATGATACTATAGCACTCATAAGCATGTAATTACCGAAAAACGCTTTTACTCCATTCAAAAAACCGTCCATTTAATCCTCCGATAAGTTTTAAAAGTTTTATATTTCAATAATTATTTTTTTCTTGTTAAGAGATAGTCGGCAAGCTCGCAGAGCGTTTCACTTCCCGATATCTTTGATATCTCTATTTTTGCCTCTTGCGTAAGGCTCTGCGCATATCTCTTTGCTCTTTCAACGTCAAAAAAGGAAAGAAAAGTCGTCTTTTGATTTTCCACGTCCGATTTCAACGTTTTTCCAACGGTTGCTTCGTCGCCCTCAACGTCGAGAACGTCATCAACCACCTGAAAAGCAAGTCCTATCCTTTGAGCATAGGCGCGAACACGTGAAAGCTCCTCGCTGTTCTCGTCAAATCCCGCTGCAAGACATCCGAGAATTGCAGAAAGCTCAATCATTTTGCCTGTTTTTAAATTGTGCAAAATGAGGAGCTCATCAAGTGAGAGCCGTCGCATCTCACCCTCAAGGTCAATAAACTGACCACCTATCATTCCAGCATCTCCCGCCGCTTCTGCTATAAGCTCGATAGCTTTTGAATTAACCTCGGGCGGCACGATCTTATTTGATGCGGCAACCGAGAATGCGTTTGTTAAAAGCGCATCACCCGCCAAAAGTGCGTAAGCCTCGCCAAACACCTTATGATTTGAGGGCTTGCCTCTGCGCATATCGTCATCATCCATACAAGGAAGATCATCGTGGATAAGCGAATAGGTGTGTATCATTTCAACCGCCATAGCATACGGCATTGACGCATTTATATCTCCGCCTAAGGTAGCGCAAATCTCGTTTACAAGAAACGGTCTTATTCTCTTGCCGCCGCCCAAAAGCGAATAGGTCTCGGTCTGCAAGAAGGCTCTTACAACCGTTTCCATCTTCTTTTGTTCAAAGAATTCGGCAAGCTTAGCTTCTACTTCCGTGCTGTTTTTATTCAGTTTTTCCTCGAGAGCCACAAAGCTTTGCGAATTAGTCATTATTACTCCGTTTTAACTTATTTTTCGGAAAAATCCTCTTCGGATATTTCACCGTATTGAGAAACCTGCAATATCTTTATCTTGCGCTCGGTCTCCTCAAGTTTTGCATTGCAAAGCTTTGCAAGAGCAACTCCCTCCTCATAAAGAGCAAGCGACTCATCAAGAGTTATACCCTCACGTGAAAGCTCGGCAACTATTTTTTCAAGGCGCTCCATTGATGCCTCGAATCCTATATTTTTATTCTGCATAACTGTTTTCTCCATTTATAGAATTTACCGTTGCACTTGCAACGCCGTCTGCAAAACGAATATCTATTTTATCTCCCTTTGCTATCCGCTCTACCGATGACACAACGGCTCCGTCCTTTTGCACGCAAGAATATCCTCTGCTAAGAAGTGCCAAGGGATTTATTGCGTTAAGCTCTGCCGCCGCAATTGAAAGCCGCTCACGCTTTTTCGAAAGCGATTTTTCCATTGCCTGCTCAAGCATAAGCTGTCTTTGCTTAAGAGCATTTTTTTGTGTTAAAAGCTTGCCCTCGGGTGAAGAAAGATACAACTGCTTTGAAAGATTTAAGTATTTCTCCTTCTTTGCGGCAATAAGACGGGAAAAAGCATTTTCACATCTTGCCGAGAGCTCGTCAAAACGAAGGCGTATCTCATCTCTATCGGGAGTTGCAAGCTCTGCCGCCGCAGAAGGTGTTGGCGCTCGCAAATCTGCCGCAAAATCGCAAAGTGTAAAATCTGTTTCGTGTCCCACCGCAGATATCGTAGGGATACTCGATACCGCCACACGTCTTACGACTCTTTCATCGTTAAACGCCCAAAGATCCTCAATTGACCCACCGCCTCGACCGATAATTATTACGTCGCATGACTCGGTAGCGTTAAAATAATCAAGTCCCGCACATAGCGACTCGGGCGCTTGATTTCCCTGCACAAGCGCAGGATAAAGCAATATCTTTGCGCTCGGCCATCTTCTGCCCGTAACGTTTATCATATCTCGCACCGCCGCTCCCGTAGGCGAGGTTATAATGCCTATACAGGATGGGAATTGCGGCAATTTTCTTTTTTTCGTCTCGTCAAAAAGTCCTTCTTCCGAGAGCTTTTTACGAAGTCTTTCATATTCAAGCTGAAGCGCGCCTATACCGTTATCAAGCATTGCCGAAACGTAAAGCTGACATCTGCCGCCCTTTTCATAGACCGAAACTCTGCCGAATGCAACTACCTGCATTCCGTCCTTTGGCGTAAAGCGCAAGCTCTGCACCGAGGAGCGGAACATTACCGCAGATATCTCGGCATCTCCATCCTTTAAAGTGAAATAGAGGTGTCCGCTTGAATGATATTTAAAATTTGATATCTCACCTCTTACGCTAACGCTCGAAAGGAGAGAATCGTTATCGACAAGCAATTTCAGATATCGTGTAAGCTCACCGACCGAAATCGCATTATCCTGTCTTTCAAAATTCATTCGCCCTGCTCCTTAAACTTAATATAGCGAAGTCTGCACAATAGCGCAACACCCGCCGCGTTATCCGCGGAAAATTCGGGCTCTGCAAAGCAAGCGTCAAAATGCGACGTAAGCTCTGCTCTCATAATTTTATTAGACATAACGCCACCTGCAAAGAGGATTGGCATTTTTCCGTATTTTTCCAAAAGCTGTTCGCTCATAGCAACTACCGTTCGGCATATAAAATCAAATGCGGTTGCGGCAATTTTTTCCTTGCTCTCGCCCTTATCGTAAAGCGATTTTGCGATATTTTCTATGCCGGAAAGATTGCAACGTCCGTCCTTGACACTAACGCGCTTCTTTTCAATACGTCCCTCGTAGCTTTTTGCAAGCGCTTCAAGCTCCTTGCCCGCAGGGAAAGAAAGTCCGAGCATAACGCCTATTCTATCAATTGCTTGACCCGCGTTTATATCCTCGGTTTCACCAACAAGCTGAAGTGTAAAATCACTCCCGTCCTCATTGGGAGTAACCAGGAGAGCCTCGGTTGTACCACCCGAAAGATGGAATGCCAAAAATCTTCCCTTTAAAAACCTTTCGGATTCCCCCGACGAGTAAAGTGCCGCCATAACGTGTCCGTTTTGATGTGCGGTTTTAAATATCGGGAGCTTATTCTGCGAAGCAAATGCGTGAGCCGCAGAAACTCCGCTTAAAAAGCACGGCATATACGAGCCCTCGATATCTCTAGGCGTTGCCGAAACGCCAACCGCAAGAATATCGCATCCATCAATTTCAGAAGCAAGCTTATCCATAAGGACAGGCAAATTTTTTATATGTGCAAAGACCGCATCCGACTGACGGAGGCCGCATTCTCCCATCTTTACGGGGAGAGGCGCTTTGAGGTTTGCTATTACCCTACCGTCGGCATTGCATACAGCCGCCGAGGTGGTATAATTGCTCGTATCTATTCCTACGAATACTTTTTTATTATTAGACATTTTCCGTGCCGTCGGCTTCGATGTCGTTCTTTACGGAATTAAGCACTCCGTTTACAAAAGCCTTTGCCTTTGGATCGTCAAATTTTTTGGTAAGCTCAACAGCCTCGTTTATAGCAACGCTATTGGGAATTTTCTCTTCAAAAAGCATCTCGTAAACCGCAAGACGCATTATTGAGCGAGTGAGCTTGGTAAGACGATTGGTTCTCCAGCCCTTCGTGCTTTTACCGATAAGCGCATCTATCTGCTCCTTATTCTCGCATACGCCAAAATAAGCGCGCTTTATATATTCGTCCTCGGGGATCTCACGATTGTCGCTTGAAAGCTCATAGATCTCC
>JAZLCC010000105.1:0-8448 GCA_045614065.1 Eubacteriales bacterium
GCCTCCGACTTCTCTTCAGTAACAGTTTCTTCTACAACTTCTTCGGCAATGGTCTCTTCAGTAACAGTTTCTTCGGGCGCAGGCTCGTTTGTTGCTTGCTTTGCCGCCTTTTTAGCCGCTTTCTTAGCCGCTTTTTCGCGAGCCATTTCTTCTTCGATCTCTTCAAGACCCGAAATCTCTGCCGAGCGCATAAGCGCCTTGTAGCCTATGAGCATTGAGGAAGCAAAGTTATACACACCGCGAATTATCGGTATTTTACCAATTATCGGACGCTTGCCCGAGGTGATGTCGGTTACCTCAAGAACTATCTCGCCCTGCGGATTTCTTACCGCCATAGCCGATTTCTTGGGGCCGCGCATCATAATTCCTTCCATAAGCGCCTGACCGCCTATAGAGGTCTTTTTTGCACAGGCTATTTTTTCTGCCTGCTCGTTATTTTCTATCTTGTTTTTCTTTTTCATCTTTATTCTCCAATATTACCAAAGTACGGGAATATTACTCTTGTCGTAATGCCAAAAGTCTCCCTTTTCCGTAGGCTCTGTTTCCGAGTAGAAATAGAGCTTTGCCGATATAAGCGGATCGTTCTCGTTTCTTATATCCAATGCGTCAAATTCCTCTTCCGTGCCCTTAAAGAATATTACAACCAAGTTGTCAGCGCCGTCAAATGCGCCGTCCTCAACGGTTTTGAGCGTGCTTGGCAGAACTATTGTTTGAAGGCTCGTGCAATATGAAAGGGCGTTTTCCTCAATGGTTTCAACTCCCTCGGGAACATCTAACGTAACAAGTCCCGAAGCGCCAAAGAAGCAACGGTAGGGGATAGTTTTCATTCCCGCATCAAGCTTCACCGTCTCTAAGGTTGAGCACGCCTCAAAGGTAGATACGTCAAGCGTTGATATCGAGCCTTTAAACTCAACGTGAACCTTGGATATGCTTTTGAACGAACTCTCTCCGAGAACCTTTACCGTCGAGGGGATAATAAGGTGGTCGGCGTGTTGCTCGTGAATGCTTTCAAATGCGTGCGCACTGATTGCAACAACGTCCTTGCCGTTTATTTTTTCGGGTATGCGAAGCATATATATATCTTTTTGCTGAGCAAATCCCGTGATCATAAGATCATCGGTGTTTTCAACAGGCTCGATCTTAAAGAGGTCTGCGGCGGATATCCATATTGCGTGGAGCGTTATATCCTCGGTAACTTCCTTTGACGTAAATATCCATCTGCGGTTGTTTTGCTCCCAATGGAGAAATATATAATTATCACGAGTCGGCGCGGGGGGCTCGGATATCTTTTGTCCGTGTCTTACCTCTATATCGTCAATCGGTGTACCGCCGTTTGTGTTGAATTTAACGGAGTGTACGTTAGAGGGCGCCTCGGTGTCGTTCTCTGTGCTTGATTTACATGCAAAAAGCAATGGGCAGATCATTAATATCGCGATGATGAGACACAATGCTTTAATAAAAATTCTATTCATAAAAAACCTCCATCTTATCCTATATATTATATAATAAAATAATCTTTTTGTCAATATAAAGGTAGGGCAGAGAGGCAAATCGTGGTCAAAAAATACGCTTAAAAATGCAAATTTAGGATTTTACTTAAAAAAATTTACAAAAAAAGCAGCTTTAACTATGCTTTACCATAGAAAAAGCTGCGTTTTGTTTTTTAGTCTGCGCTCTTTGCGGAGTAGGTCTTTACGCCCGAAATGGTCTCGCCGTCTATCTGAAGAGGACGGGGAGCAGAGAATTCAACGGTTATCTCCTTGCCTGTGAGAACGGTTACCTTTTTCTCCTTTTTAACGTGCTCACCCTTGAATATCTTCGGGAAGATCATAAGGGTTTGAATTGCCGTTGTGTCGTGGAATATCATAACCGAGAGCTCGCCGTCGGAATTTAATCTATCCTGCTTGGGGGTAGGCATCATTCCGCCGCCGTAGTATCTGCCTATCATAGTGGGCGCTATCCAAACCTTGTGGAATTCGTGCTTAACGCCGTCAACGGTAACAATAGCGTCGGTAGGCTTGTAGTGGAAGAGAAGACCCTTAATTGCGATGCCGGTGTAGTCTATCTTTTTGTTGGATTCTGCGCGGAGCTTATCGCCAACCTCGCAGCAGTAGCCGTCGATACCGTAGCCTACGCCGTTGATAAACTTGAAGCTCTTTCCGTTTACCGTGCAGGTGGGGAGTCTCTTTATGTATTTATCAATACAAATAAAGTCGTTTGTGTCGGCTCCTAAATCACGGAAGAAGTCGTTGCCGCTTCCCGCGGGGAAAAAGTGAATGCTGCAATCGATCTCAATACCCGATATGTCGTTGAGAAATCTGTTGAGAGTTCCGTCGCCACCACAAAGAATAATGTTGGCGCCCTTGTGCTCTGCAAAGAATTTTTCATAGCTGTCAATCGTGGTAATATCGATAAAGTCGGTAGCCTTTACGCGATCTCTAAGCTTTTCTGCGCTAACGATACCGCTTTTATTACCCGAGAGAGGGTTGTAAATAATACAGAAATTAGTTGCCATCGTATTTCTCCTTTATTTTAAAGCCTTTAGCTTTTTTTCTTTAATCTTGTGCATTATAAAGGCGATAACGCCCCAAATTACGGTAGCCACGCTGAGTCCCAACGCGATACCGAGAATTACTTGACCCGTAATTGATATGTGCTTTAAGAATGATGCGTAATTATCGTTATTCATAAGCAAATTATACATCGAGCGGTAGAGCGCTCCCCCGGGAACTATCGGTATAGCACACGGGAAGAGGAATACAACGGTCGGGGCACGGAAAATTCTTGCACTTATTTCAGAGAAGAATGCCATAAATACCGAAGCCGCAAAGGTTGCCAAAAGCTCGTTGCCAGGTGCAAGATATATTACGCCGGCGTAGAAAATATAGGTTACAAGTCCGCCAAATGCGGCGACAGGAAGCCTCTTTAACGATATTTTGAATATCAAAGCAAATCCGACGGTACCAATGATAGAGCTTAAGCCCTCGAATATCCATCTTTGCCATTGCGAAAATACGGGGGGCTCAATGGTGGGGAAGTATCCCTCGAGCAAAATTATAGAGATCGAATATCCGATTGCAATAATAACCGCAATAATACAGGATTGAACCGCACGTAGAATACCTGCAAGCGTATCACCCGTTAAGAGGTCTCGCATTGAGTTTCCAAGGGATAGACCGGGAATAAGTATCATAATAGTACCTATCGCTATCATACCCGTGTGTTGACCTATGTGAGCCACTACGGTCAGGTAGGAAAGTATGCCCGCCGTAAAGGCGAGGAGAAGCGTTTTTGTAACGGTGGTAAAGAACTTTGCATCAAGGCGGTCAACGAACGCCATTACTATACCAATGAGCGCCGCCGCAATTCCGTCTCGCCACGTTCCACCGAAAAATACCGCAAATGCGCCCGCCGCTAAGGCATGGCCTATTACCGTAAGTAAAAATCTGTAGTTTCGCTTTTGCTTTATTTCAAATATTTGTTTGTCAACAGTATCAAAGTCGGGAGTGGTACTGCATATTTCTCGAGAGAGACGGTTGTAATGCTCAAGACAACGCAAATGGTTTGAGCAATTCGTTATTCTTCGCGACTGTGATGAGTAGCTGCCGTCGGGCATTCGCACAGAGGTTACGATAAGCGACTGAATTGAGAATACCTCAACGTGAGCCGCACCGTATGCCTTGCAGATGTGATCTATAGCATCCTCGACTCTATGTATCTCCGCGCCGCTTTTTTGTAAGCCCTCTCCGATATCAAGCGCTATTCTTACGAGGTTATCTACCCAAGAATCGGAGTGCGGTGTGGAGGTGAATATATTGAGCTTTTCTTGGTGCTTCAAGATAATTCTCCTTGTTGAAAAAATCGACGTAAAATGACATTTTACGTTACTTAGGCAAATTGTAACACATTTTTTTTATTTTGTCAATTAAATTGTAATAATTCTTGCGCTAAAGCAAAAATAAACCTAAATTAAAATTATGAAAAATCAATAAATCTATTGCAAAAACGGGTGGGGAGTGTTATAATACGAACGTTGGAATATTTTGAGAATTTTGGAGGAAAAGAATGAAGAAGATTTTAGCGCTTGTTTTGGCAATGCTTTTAGTTGTCGGAATGCTTGCGTCGTGCGGCGGTGGAAATGCAAATGATACCGAAAAGCCGAGCGATGTTGAAAAGCAGACCGAGAGCGATAACAATGGCGTAAATAATAACCAAAACGGAAATAATAACCAAGGCGAAAGCAATAACCAAGGTGAAAGCAATAACCAAGGCGAAAGCAACAATCAAGGCGAAAGCAACAACCAAGGCGAAAGCAACAACCAAGGTGGAAGCAACAATCAAGGCGAAAGCAACAACCAGGGTGAAAGCAACAATCAAGGTGAAAACAACAACCAAGGCGGAAATAACGATCAGAGCTCTGATACCGAAGATGAAAAGGATGACGGCGCTGCAGATTGTGTTCACACCGACACCGATAAGAATCATTTGTGCGATATCTGCACAGATAAATTGACAAGCTGTGTTGATATAAACAAGGATCATGGTTGTGATTATTGTCAAGATAAAATCACCGATTGTGTGGATTCCACCAATGATCACGATTGTGATATCTGCGGCGTAAGAATTTCACAGCATACTTATAAAAACGGTTACTGTACAGTTTGCGAGATTCATATAGATATTTGGGATGGTGCCGCGGCTGATTCCTTTGAAAGCGGAAACGGTGGCGAATTTTCGCCTTACGTTATAAAAACCGCCGCTCAGCTTGCTTATTTGGCAAGTCAGGTAAACGCAGGTACAACCTATGACGGAGTTTATTTTAAGCTTGACGGCAATATAAATCTTTGCGGTATGAAATGGACTCCTATCGGTAACGGTACTAATAGCTTTAAGGGTATATTTGACGGAAATAACAACGAAATAAGCAATTTTGAATTGACGGGCTCTGATGCATACACAGGCTTGTTTGGATATAACGCGGGAGTTGTAAAAAATCTCGGTGTCAAAGGATTTATAGCAGACGTTACTCCTGCTACGGGATACGTTGGTGGCTTGGTGGCTTATAATGCGGGAACTGTGAGCGATTGTTATGCGGATGGCAAGTCGGTAGCTCTTGTTGATACGGTTTATATAGGCTGCTTGGTAGGATACAACAGTAGCGGAGCTACAGTAACAAAGTGCTTTGCATTGGGTGAAATAGACGTTATATCGGGCGGTGAAGGTAAGGGATACGTAGGCGGTTTGTTGGGATATAACAATACAGACGCTAACGTAACAGATAGCTATGCAACGGTAACCGTAAAGGGCTCGAGTGCGACCAGTATTATGTTAGGTGGTTTCTTGGGTTATAACAAGGGAACCGTAGTTAATTGCTATGCTACCGCAAGCGTGGACGGAACAAGTCCTAAGCGCGTTTATGCAGGAGGATTTGCCGGTTATAATTACGGCGGTGCAATAGCCGATTGCTATGCTATCGGAACCGTAACGAGCGTTGTTACAAGCTCTGAAACGGGTACAACGTATAGCTTTGCGGGCGGCTTGTGCTCTTATAATCAAGCTGGAACTATAGCAAGATGTTATGCCACCGGAAACGTAAGCAGCAGTTCAAACTCGACTTTGAGCTCTGGAAGCCTTTACGGTTATGCAGGCGGATTAGTTGCTTACAATACTTGTGATTCAGATAAAGGTAAAGGCATAATAAAGAATTCTTATGCGACCGGTAATGTAACTGCTACAAGTTCAAAATCAAGTTCTTCTACCAGTGCCACTGCATACGTAGGAGGATTGGTTGGATGCAATTATGATTTATCAAGTACTTGTTATTCGGAAATAATAAATTGCTACGCTACGGGCGACGTATACGGAAAGAATTATGCGGGCGGTTTGCTTGGTTATAATGATGATTACTCTAAAGTCAAGAATTGTTATGCCACCGGTAATATAAGCGGATCGGGTAGCTTGGGATATATTATTGGAGTAAATTGGGGAACAATAACTAACTCATATTCCTGCAAGGAACAAACGCTTTCGGGAAATTCGAACTCGTCTTCTGATGCCAAGGAGCTCTCCGAGATAAAGTCGAGAAGCTTCCAATTGTCGGTGCTTACTTGGTCTGTAAGTGAGTGGATATTTACCGAGGGTGAGCATCCGGTTCCAAAAAATATGAGCTCGGCAATTTAAAAAATATAATATCTTCCAACATTGATTGGAGAGTATATACGGGGAAGAGTGCTTTCTTTTTAGGGAAGCTTCTTCCCCGTAAAAATTATAATAATAAAATAAATTTTCCAACTGTTGACAACTTTTAATATATATGTTAAAATTAAATGAGCTTATGATTTGGTTAAAGGTTTAGTTTTTAATTAGGTTAAGCGGAATAACAAATTTAAGGAGAAATATATGAGCATCAAGGATACCGTAGTATTAAAGCAAGGCAAATGGGAGGCGGGTGTTTGCGCGCGTCTTGGAGGAAACGCAATATATCTTAAGTATGACGGCAAGGATATTCTTTGTCCTCTCGTTGACGAGGCGCAAATAGACGTAAACCCTTATTTGCAGGGCGACCCCATTTTGCTCCCCGCAAATAGAATATATCTTGGAAAATTCAGCTTTGAGGGCGTTGATTACACTCTTCCGATAACCGAGCCGAGAACCTTCTCGCATCTTCACGGCACGGTTCACCGTCAGCCGTTTGAGGTGCTTTCGGTAAGCGATACTTCTATTACGATGAAGTACGTTAACAAGGACAAGTACGAGGTTTATCCCTTTGACTTTGAAATGGTTGTAACCTATACTATCGACGAAGAGGGCTTTACTCAGCAGTACGATATTAAGAATATCGATAACAAGAATATGCCTTACACCTTCTGCTTGCACACAACGTTTGTTGAGCCTACCGACGGCTTTACGCTTCCTATCGTAAAGCGTCAGGAGCACGATCCTCTCGATATCCCCACGGGTAGATACGTAGAGCTTACCGAGCAGGAGCAGAAGTACACCGTTTGGTCTCCCTCCAAGGGCGTTCAGGTCGTTGGATATTATGAGTCCTGCGGACACGTTGCTCGTGTTGACGATATTATCTACACCGTTTCCGATAATTTCGATTATTGGATAATGTACAACGGAGAAGGCGTTTCGGGCTTCCTTTGCATCGAGCCTCAGGCAGGCAAGGTTGACGGACTTAACATTCCCGACGGACATAAGGTTCTCGCTCCCAATGAGAAGGTAACCTACAAGATGCGCTTTACTCACGCATAATAAATTAATTTGATATCCTAAAATAATAAATAAACACTACAGGAGAAAAAACATGAATTCATACGGATATTTCGTACAGGAAAAGGAATTTAAAATAACCGATCCCAAAACTCCCCGTCCTCAGCTTAACTATATCTGGAACTCGAGAGTTCTTTCGGGCGTAAATCAGAATGGCGGCGGTGTTGGCGCATACGGTCAGAGAGCTATGGCGTACATAGATCCCGACGGAAAGGGAAGATGCACCGTTATTCGCGACGGTAACCGTTATTTTTACATAAAGAATAAGGCTACGGGAACCGTATTTAACCCCGGTCTTTATCCTACTCTTACTCCCATTGATAATTATTACTGCACTCACGGTCTTGGCTATAGCGAGATTCACGGCGAGTGCGAGGGTATTGCGGCTACTATCCGTATGTACGTTAACGATACCGATCCCTGCGAGATCTGGAAGGTAACTCTTGAGAATAAGGGTAGCGACAAGGCATCTGCTTCTCTTTATTCCTTTGCTGATTTTGAGCTTGTTGGATATCAGAGATACAGTGATTACAACTCCTACGTTCACGCAGAGTTCGATGCTGAAAATAACCTCATTATGTGCTTCAACAAGGCTATGGAGCGTCCTCACGAGTGGTTCAACGGCTTTATCGCTTCAAGCGTAGCTCCCACCGCATTTGAGACCTCGCGCAAGGGATTCCTTGGCGCATACGGCTCTATCGTAGCTCCCGAGGCTATTAAGGCAGACAAGCTTGCGGATAATTTTGCGGCTTGTGAGCAGATGTGCGGCGCAATGCAGCACGATATCGAGCTTTCGGCAGGTGAGGCTATGAGTCTTTATATTCTTATCGGTGATGCAGACGAGATGTCTACCGCCGCAGAGATCTGCAAGAAGCTCTTTGCGGGCAATAAAATCGAGGACGATTACAACGCTCTTCTCGCGTTGAAGCAGAGCACCTCTTCGAGCATCTACGTAAGCACTCCCAACGAGAAGATCAACTGCCTTACCAACTACTGGCTCAAGCAGCAGGTTCAGCTCTGCGCAGAGGTTGGACGTGATACCGGTAAGGGCTTCAGAGATCAGCTTCAGGACGCTTGGGCAGTTGCATCCTTCAACCCCGAGCTTGCTAAAGAGAAGATCCTTGAGACTCTGACCTATATGTATTCCGACGGTCGCTGTGTTCGCGGTTGGTT
>JAZLCC010000106.1:0-9080 GCA_045614065.1 Eubacteriales bacterium
AACTTCGATTTCAACGCCTGCGGGAAGCTCAACGCTCATGAGCGCATCAACAACCTTCTGAGAGGGCTTAATGATGTCGATGAGTCTCTTGTGCGTGCGCATCTCGAACTGCTCACGGCTATCCTTGTACTTGTGTACCGCACGAAGAATGGTAACTACTTCTTTGTCGATAGGAAGCGGGATAGGACCGGAAACGGTTGCGCCATTTCTCTTTGCTACGTCAACGATCTTCTCTGCTGCCGCATCAATGAGGGTGTGGTCGTAACTCTTGAGTCTTACTCTGATTTTCTCTTTGACTGCCACCTGTTTGTTCCTCCTAACTAAGTATTTGCCTTTCGCATACGCGTATATTATTAGATGTACGACTCTGCGAAACGCATCAGGGGCGCAAATCCTCAAAACCCTGCCGTGTGTTTTCTTTGCCTCCATTTAAAAATCCGAAATTTCAACCAAAGCACCACGGCTGACCTTTTCGGTTAAATGTTTCAAAGCAAAACACCCTAAAATAGACTTTCAAGGTTTGCTTCGCCCGTTTGATCGGACATACTCTGCGAAAATTCCCTACGGGACGTCATCCCCGCAGCAACCTTTCGCTTCAACGCATAATCAAGCTATATAATTATAGCAGAAATGTTCCTATTTGGCAATAGGCGTTTTTAACGAACTTTTTCTTGCTTTTAAAGCAATCTTTATACACAACGCACAAAAAACACGTCAAAATAAAAGAAAAAGCGCCCGAAAATACCCTTCGGACGCTATTTTTTGAATATTTTTAAAATATTTTTCTATTTTTTTAAAAAAATCAATAAAAATCCTTCTTTTTCGTTCTAAAAATCAATGTTTTTAAAGCCTTTGGCTTAAACGGTATCAACGGATAAAGATAGTTTCGCTTGCCGTTTACCGTTGAATTGGTGGCTATTAATACGATTATTATCAAAAATCCGCCTGCGTATCCCCACACTCCGAACAACGTTGTAAGAACCAGCAAAAGTATCCTCATAAACTTTATCGCATACCCAAGCTCGTAGCTTCTCTGCGTAAAATTTGCTATTGCGGCAAACGCCATATAGAGTATCACCTCGGGTATAAGCCAGCCGATGCTAACCGCAAAATCTCCGAGAATAAGTCCGCCAACCACCGATAGCGAGTTATTAAGCATATTTGGAGTGTTGAGCGAGGCGAGCCTTAAGGCATCGATTATAAACTCAACAAGCAGTAGCTGAACGAGTATTGGCAACCGCCCCGTCTCACGAGGCACAACAAATTGCAGCCATTCGGGAATAAAGCTCGGATGCTCCAAAAGCAATAGCCACGTCGGTGTAAGAACAAGAGTTAGGAAGAAAACCACGTAACGAACGATGCGTATATAGCTTCCCGTAAGCGGCGGAAAATAATAATCATTTGATTCCTGCATAAAATCAAATATCGTAGACGGCAAGACCATCACTTGAGGGCTATTATCGATTATTACAAGTACACTCCCCTCCAAAAGCTGTGATACCGCGGCATCGGGACGCTCAGTGGTTCGTATTTTGGGAAACGGGTTGTACCATTTTTGCTTTATCAAGCACTCCTTTAAGGATTCGTGCCCCATTGTAAGCGAATCGGTCTTTATTGACGAAAGCTTTTTCGAGATTGCCTGAACGTAGCTCATATCAGCTCTATCCGACATATAGCAAAGCACCACGTCGCTTCCCGAATCATGCCCTATTTTAAAATATTTCATAGAAAGCGCGGGGTTTCGTACTCTGCGACGTATAAGCGCAGTGTTGAATATAAGCGTTTCCACAAATCCGTCGCGAGAGCCACGCATAACTCTATCGCCCTCGGGCTCTGCGGTCTCCCTTGCGGGATAGGTGCGCGAATCAACAAGAATCGCCTCCTTGCCAAAGCTACTGCCAAGAATAAGCGTTCCGCCCGACATAACGGTAAATATCATTTTTTCAAGGTCTGCGCTAACGTCGGTTTCTATATAAGGAAGAGTCGTTTGCATAAACTCACGCGCCGAGACCTTAAGCTTCTTTTGCGAAAGAATGTGCATCATAAGCTTTTGAAGGACGGTATCCTTGGCAAAGCCGTCTATAAAATACAGTGTAAGCTCACCATCGCCAAGAGTTATCTTTTTGGAAAGCATATCAAAATTGCTTTTTACCGCAAGCAGATCATCCACAAGCATTACGTTTTGAGAATAGGATTCAAAGAGCTCCTTTTGCATATTTTTTGCTCCGTTTTTATCATTATTATATATAAGTAATCCTATCATTCCCAAAATACGCAAAAAAATACCGCAAATCGTCAAAGACTTGCGGTATTTTTCGCTTTTTATCATTAAAGAATTATATAGCTCGGTATTCCCTTATTAAAGGTAGGTCTATCCTCGCCCTCGATAAGAGGAAGAATATACTCGCAGCATTCCTTTGTTACAAAGTTGCCCTCTGCATTGATATACTCACTTGGAACGCCCTTTACCATATTAGCGATCTCGGAAACCTTTTTATGCGATACAACGCAGGAATAAGGCTCGTTAGAAACACGCTCAAATATCATCATATCTCCGCTCACGCCATCCTCGGAAGCAACGCGAACCGCCTCTTTACCGATAGCAACCGACTCGGAAATATCGGTTTTTGAAAGAAGATGGCCTGCGCATCTTTGAGGAAGATTAAGCTCGATAGAACGGACCTTGCATCCAAATCTATCCTTTACCGCAAGCTCAAGCGTCTTTGCGGCACCCGAAAGAGCCTTGTGGCCGAATACGTCTGTCGCTCCACCGTCTCCGCTCTCGCAAACGTATCTACCGTCGGCAAAGCGAATGCCCTCGGATACGGCAACTACTATATTAGGATGCTTTTCAAACGCTTTTTCTATCGACGCATAGAATTCCTCAAGTGAAAAAGCCGTCTCGGGGAGATATACGAGGTCGGGAGCTATACCGTTTACTATAGATCCAACGGCGGATGCCGCAGTAAGCCAACCCGCATCACGTCCCATTATTTCAACAATAGTTACCGCTTTCGTGGTATAGACCGCACAATCGTAGATTATCTCTTGAACGGTTGTTGCAACGTATTTTGCCGCAGAGCCATATCCAGGGGTGTGGTCGGTTACCAAAAGATCGTTATCGACGGTCTTGGGTATGCCGATAACCCTTATATCGTATCCACGCTCCTCGGCAAATTTAGAAACCTTTGCGGCGGTATCCATTGAATCATTTCCACCGATATAAAAGAAATATCTTATGTCATATTCTGCGAATATCTCGAATATCTTTTCATAAACGAAAGCATCCTTCTCAACACTTGGAAGCTTAAGACGGCAAGAGCCGAGAGCCGCCGCGGGAGTAAGCTCAAGCGAGCGTATCTTCTCCTCGGTGTCGAGCGCCTCGGTAAGGTCAACGAATCTCTTTTCGAGAAGCCCTTGAATTCCATTTCTCATTCCATAGAGCTTGCCTATATATTCACTTTCAATAGCGCCTCTCACAACACCTGCAAGAGTTGCATTTATTGCCGCAGTAGGGCCTCCCGACTGACCGACAACAGCATTTCCGTAAAGTTTTTTCTTTTCCATAAATTTAATTCTCCGCACTAAATATTTTTTAGAATACGCAAGAAAAGGAGCACAATATGCTTAACGGTATTCTCTCTTTATTTTCAAGCTTTGTAAATTTCATTCTCGGCATCAACACTCCGCAAAGCTACCCTCCCCCACTCTCGCAAGACGAGGAAGAAAAGCTGTTTTGCGAAAAGGAGCAAGGCTCAAAAAAGGCTCGTGAAAAGCTTATTTTGCACAATCTGCGCCTTGTTTCGCACATAGTGCGCAAATACTACGGCACGGCAAAAAATCAAGAGGATCTCGTTTCTATCGGCACGTTAGGTCTTGTAAAGGCCGTTGACACCTTCAAGCGCGACAGTGGCGCCAAATTTGCCACATACGCTTCAAAGTGTATTCAAAACGAGATACTTATGCACTTTCGCTCGCAAAAGAAGCTCTCCTCCGAGGTATCGCTAAACGACGTTATAGACGTTGACCGCGACGGAAATCTTCTCACCTATCTCGACGTGGTTTCGAGCGACGAATCGCTTGAAAACGACGTATCCAAGCGGATTTTAAGCGATAAAGCGTTAAAGGTGATATACCACACTCTCACGCCTCGCGAGCGACGAATAATCGTTCTGCGCTTCGGCTTAAGCGGCAAAAAGCCTATGACCCAAAAGGGTATCGCCGATGCTCTCGGAATTTCTCGCTCTTACGTTAGCCGAATTGAAAAAAGCGCTATCGAGAAGGTGAAAAATGCCCTGCGTTAATTTTTTTAGCCTATTTAATATACGCCTTTGCGTATTAGTTCTTGAGCGAGTGGATAGGAGCAGGAACTCTGCCGCCTCTCGCAATAAAGTCGGCGCAGGAATACTCACTAACCTTCATAATAGGAGCATATCCGAGCAAGCCGCCAAACTCAACCGACTCGCCAACGTTCTTTCCGTATGCGGGAATAACTCTGACAGCGGTAGTTTTTGTATTTGCAACACCGATAGATATTTCATCAGCAATGATTCCGCAAAGAGTGGATGCAGGTGTATCACCGGGAACGGCGATCATATCAAGACCCACCGAGCAAACCGCAGTCATCGCCTCAAGCTTCTCAATAGAGAGCGCTCCGCACTCAACGGCATCAATCATTCCTGCGTCCTCAGAGACGGGAATAAACGCACCGGAGAGGCCTCCAACGTGCGAGGATGCCATAACTCCGCCCTTCTTAACCGCATCGTTAAGAAGCGCAAGCGCCGCCGTTGTGCCGTGGGTTCCGCAACGCTCAAGTCCCATACCCTCAAGGATATGAGCAACAGAGTCGCCAACCGCAGGCGTAGGCGCAAGTGAAAGATCCACTATTCCAAAGGGAACGCCAAGACGCTTTGAAGCCTCGGTTGCAACAAGCTGACCCATTCTTGTGATCTTAAACGCCGTTTTCTTAATAACGTCGGCAAGCTCGGAGAAGTTGCAATTGCCCGCTCTCTTTATAGCAGAGCTTACAACTCCGGGTCCCGAAACACCTACGTTTATAACGGTCTCCGCCTCGCCAACACCGTGGAATGCTCCCGCCATAAAGGGGTTATCCTCGGGCGCATTTGCAAATACAACGAGCTTTGCGCATCCAAGCGACTGATCGTCTCGGGTGAGATATGCGGTTTCCTTAATTATATCGCCCATTATAGCGATAGCATCCATATTTATACCCGCCTTTGTTGAAGCAACGTTTACCGACGAGCAAACTCTCTCGGTAGAGGCCAAGGCCTCGGGTATTGCCGCAATAAGGTTTTTCGAGTTATCGGTAAAACCCTTCTGCACAAGCGCAGAGAAGCCTCCGATAAAGTTTATACCAAGCGTTTTTGCCGCTTTATCAAGGGTTTTTGCGATTTTTACATAATCGTCCTTCGTGTATCTTCCGCCAATAAGAGCAACGGGGGTTACCGATACACGCTTGTTGATTATCGGAATACCGTATTCCTTCTCGATCTCGCATCCAACCTTAACGAGATCACGGGCTCTCGTGGTGATTTTTGTGTATATTCTATCACAAACAACGTCGATATCATCGCCTGCGCAATCGTAAAGCGAGATACCCATTGTTATGGTTCTTATGTCAAGGTTTTCCTCCTTGATCATATTTATTGTTTCTAAAACGTCCTCAAAGCTAATAATACTCAAAGTAAAGCCACTCCTTATATCTTATGCATCGAGTTAAAGATATCCTCGTGCATGGTTCTAATATCGAGATCTCTGCCCTCGCCAAGCTTCTTCATATCGTCAACGAAATCGGTAAAGGGCATGTTAAGCTCGGAAATATCGATAAGCATTATCATTGCAAAATAATCCTTAAGCACGCTCTGCGATATCTCAACGATGTTTGCGCCAACCTCTGCGCACTTTGCGCTGACAGCGGCAATAATTCCCTTTCCGTCCTTACCAACGACGGTTATAATTGCGTTCATAGCATCCTCCAAACTCAATTGATAATATAGTAAAATATATTATAGCATAATTATTACAATTTTGCAATACGTTTAATATATTTAATAATTCGCTAAAAAGCGCCATAAGACGAAGCCTTTGTGCTTTTAACGCCAAAATATCTTATTTTTTGTGTTGAAAAATAAAATATTTTTTCTCAAAATCATATTACAAAAGGAATATTTCATTGACTTGATATACAAATATTGCTATAATACAATCGTAGAAAAAAGACAAGACCGAAAGGAAGAAAAAACAATGAAAAGCGTAGTATTTAAAGGAAAGTCGAAAAGTGTAAAAAAGCGTATTGCAAAAATTCCAATCCTTTTGTTGCTTACCGTGATATGCATATTTTCAATTTCCGTAAGCGCATTTGCAGAAAACGCAATTCGTGTCGAAAATTGCAATATGTGCGAGAGCTATTCTCAAAAACTCGGTGAGGAGATAAACGAGTTTATACTTCTCGATACCGAGAAAAACAAGACCGTCAGCACGCAAGTAACCCTTGCGATAAACGAATACCGCAAGGAGATAATCGATCTTCAAGCTCACCCCGACGTTGAAAAGCGGAGCCTTGAAAGCGAAATACGCCTCGCCTATTCAAAGGGCAACGCCGCAGGGCGCTTAGCGTGGGTCTACTACTATAATATATACACCTTTGAAAATCAGCTCTCAATAGATAAAATAAATGCAAAATACACGTCGTCAAAAAGCGTTATTTCGACCTCTTTGCAAAGCAGTGTGCTCACCGCAGAAAGCGAGGTCTTGCTTGATGAGCTCAACAAGCTCGTATTCACGGAGCGTGCAAAAAATCTTGCACTCTCGGGCGATTCCTTGGCGGCATCGGCACTGATTTCGGGAGCAGTTGAGAGCTTCAAGACCACCTATTCATCGGATATCTTTGGCGCAGAGTATCAAAAAATATATAACGAATTAGTGGACGAGCTCGGCCTTCAGCGCGTGCGTGATGCGCTAACAACAGAGGGCAAACGAATTTTTGCGCAGATTGCGCCAAACGATAACTTTGATAGCTCGTCAACGGCGGCGCTGCTTATATACAATCTCAAAAAAGCAGAAACCGTAAAGAAAATGAACGTTGCCACACTTGATTTTTGCAAAGAGCTTCTCCCAATAGACGTCAAAAAGCCTTACAGCGCAAGCCTTAACGGAAGTCTTTTGAGCCTTGCCGAGGATGCTTGCGCAAGAGCCACCGAGAGCTCAAAGGCGGCAGATTTCGGTTCTATTTTTGATGGCTATCAAGTAAAGCTCAAAAAATCGGAGATCAAGGATTCAATATATCTGCTTCTACTCGGCACAAGCGGCACGGGCGACGAGGAGCTTATTAAATTAGAACAAAAATACAATGCCGAGAATGGCATCATAGACCTCTGCTCCACAAGCGAGGAGATAGATTCTGCGCTTGTCGGCGCAAAAGCAGAGCTCTTTCTGCTGGAACACAATGCCATTGTGCAAAAGGGCTTTTCCGAGCTTTCGGCAGAGGATGAGGCGCTTGCAAAAAAGGCCTTGACAGAGTACGCTTCTCTTGACGAAAAGGTTAAGACAAGACTTTTGACGGAGATAAATATTATTGTTGAAAAGTATAATCAGATATTGATACGCAAAATGCGATCGCTTTTGCCAAATGACGCATTATATCTTGATTTTTGCGAGACCATATCCAACGAATTAAAAAATATTCCACGGGATAATATTGAGGATTTTTACAATAAAGCAAGCAGAATTTTTGAAAAATCACAAGCGCTCGCCACAGTAATTACCGAATACCGTTCTATACTTTCGAATACAAATTACGATGGTTACACCGAGAGTGAGCGAGAGGCACTTTTCTCGGTCGTTGATGATTTTTCGATAGCGCTCTCAAAAATAGACCCCAAGGACGTCGCAATATATTCCGACGAAATATCTAACGCAAAGGCATCGGCAATAAGAGCCTTGAACGTTACAGACCAATGCGTAAGAGTGCGAATCGCATCTCGCGATTCGAGCAACCCATTGATCGCCGAGGAGCTTAAAACCGCCACCGAGCGCATAAGCGCTTGCTCCGAAAAAAGCGAAATGGTAATTCAAGCAAATCGTGCAATATACAAAATTCAACGCATTTTGACCGCCGATGCAATAATTGATCAATGTGAAAGTCTCAAATCAAGCATAGAGGGCTCGGAATTTCTCACCAAGGAAGAAAAGCAGAGCTTCAAAGCCTCCATTTCCCTGCTCGCTGAAAAATCAAAGAGCGCCAAAGAAGCAGAAAACATTACGACGCTTGAGGATATTTGGTTAAGCTTCTCGGAATCTCTTGCAAAATTGCGTACCGAAAGCGAAGCCATTGACCTTGCAAGAGCCATAAGCTCTTACCTTGAAAAGGTCGAATTTTCACACAAATCACTCGTAGAAAAGCTTGATAAGCTCGAATACATTCCGGAAGAAATAAGTGTTGAAATATACAATAGAGCGTCCACCGCAAAAGCAGATGCGGTCGAGAGTATTCCGCTTTTAAAAGCAAGCTCCGAGGTGGTAAATTATTACTCGAATTTCCTTAAAGCACTTAATGAAATTCTAAGCGATGCCGAGTCTGCCGACCTTGACGGATACAAAACCTTCCTATTATCGGAATTTGATAAATATGAAAGTATAAAATCAAATTATTCTACCGAAAATTACAATAAGATTTTAGAAACCAAGGCATCCGCAAGCGAAGCGCTTAACCTTGCAACAAGCAAATCCGAGTGCGAGAGAATAATAAAAGAAGCGCTTAATTCCGTGCTTTTAATAAACGATCTTCTTGATGACGAGAAGGATAGCGCACTTGCTTCTCTGCTCGCCTATCTTAATGAGCTTAAGAAGGTATCGCCCCTCTATTCCGCAAGCAGCTTTGCAATGATCGAGGGCATATACGACGAAGGCAAGCTTGAGATAGGCAAAATCGAGGGCATCGAAAATATTGCAACCGTAAAGCAAACCCTCGCAAAATATATTACCCTTATTTCCGCAATTCGCCGCGACCGTATATACACAAGCGCAGAAGCCTACGATATAAAAGTCGGATCGTAGCCATG
>JAZLCC010000107.1:0-9998 GCA_045614065.1 Eubacteriales bacterium
GGGCTTG
Organism: Eubacteriales bacterium; assembly: GCA_045614065.1. Classification (GTDB taxonomy): domain Bacteria; phylum Bacillota; class Clostridia; order Oscillospirales; family CAG-272; genus HGM12713. The sequence goes on from JAZLCC010000107.1 coordinate 8, forward strand.
TGCGTCTGCATATAGCGTACGCTTCCGCCTGTAAGGTGAGGACGCAAGCAAAGCTTGTCCTCTGCGTTGCCCTTATCGTGTCCCTCTATCCAATAGGTATCCATGCTCTCACGAGCGGGATGGTTGGGGGGGAAGTTAAGGTTATCAAATGCATAAAATTCACTCGTAATATCGTCCTCGGAGTATACCTCAAAGCCCATAGAGCGGAATGCGTCGTCAAGATCGTAGCGCATCTGCGTTATGGGGTGAAGACCGCCGCTCTGCGGAAGTGTTCCGGGGAGAGTGTAGTCAAAGTCGGGAGCAATCTCGCTTGCCTTGAGCTTTATCTCCTCACGTCTTGCTTCGATAAGCTCGGTAAGGCTCTTTTTTGCCTCGTTAACGGCTTGACCCATCTCGGGACGAAGCTCGGGAGCTATTTTGGGAAGCTCTTTAAGAAGTCCCGTTATCTCACCCGTTTTTCCAAGCAAAGCAACCTTTACGCTTTGAAGCTCGGGCTCTGTTTTTGCCGCTGCAATAGATTCCTTTGCGTCGGCACAGAGTTTTAAAAGCTTTTCTTTCATAATATCCTCTTTCCTTTTAAAAAATAATCAAAATTAAAAATAAAAAACGCCCCTAAAGATAGGGACGAAAATTCCGCGGTACCACCCAAATTCAGAGCAAGGCTCTGCACTTTAAATTGCCCGATAAGGCTTTTCTGCTTAACGCATGTAGCTTTTCGCAGAATGCTCCGATGCTGAAATTCACATAAGCCGCCGCAACGAGCACTTACAGCCCAAGGTGCTCGATCTCTTTTGCGGAGAGGGCAGATGCTACTTACACATCTTCAACGCATATCTATTCAAAATACGAACTTATTATATCATAACAAAAGAGCTTTGTCAATAAAATATTGACATTTTGTTTTTTGTAGGGTATAATATTCATAAGTATATTTTTTACGGGAGTAATATCAATGAAGATAGTAATCGTCGGACTTGGCACAATAGGTCATGCCATATTAAAAAGCATAGATCGTGTAAGTCATACTATAACCGTTATAGATAGAAATAAAGATAAAATTGAGAACGTTATAGAGCGCTACGACGTTTTCGGTGTTGTGGGAAACGGCGCTTGCAGAGAAATTCAAGAGGAAGCGGGCGTTGCCAATGCAGACCTTGTTATAGTGCTTAGCAAGAGTGATGAGGTTAATATCCTCGCTTGCCTTGTTGCAAAGGGCCTTGGAGCAAAGAATACCATAGCGCGTGTGCGTAATCCCGAATACCGTGCGCAGATAATCGATATGAAGGAGTCGTTGGGTATTTCTATGATAGTCAATCCCGAGATGGATACGGCTACCGAAATTTTCAACCTTATAAACCTACCCTCGATAGCGCAGATAGAGCGATTTGCAAAGGGCAGGGCTCTGCTTGTTGAGATAGTTGCGGAATCGGGTAATACTCTTATCGGTGAAACGCTTATTTCGCTTGGTAAAAAGCTTAAAACAAAGGTGCTTATATGCGCGGTTCAGCGTGGAGACGAGGTTGTCATACCCTCGGGTAATTTTGCAATTGCAGAGGGAGATCATATATATTTCACGGCAGATGCAAATTCGCTCGGCGCATTCTTGACAGAGATAAATCTCGTTCGCTCACCGCTTAAAAAGGTTATGATAGTCGGTGGCTCGGCAATAGGATTTTATCTTGCCGACGCTCTCTCAAGCAAGGGATACAAGGTAAAGCTTTCCGAAAAGGATAAAAAGCGCGCCGAGGAGCTTGCAACGCTTTTGCCTAAGGTTACGGTAATCGAGGGCGATGGCACTCAGCACGAAATACTCGTTGAAGAGGGTATTGAGGCTATGGATGCCTTCGTTGCTCTTACTGAGATAGACGAAGAAAATATGATAGTTTCGATGTTCGCCAATAAAATGAAGGTTAAAAAGACCATTACACAGATACACGGCGACAATCTTTATACTATGCTCGGTGAGCTTGGAATAAAGAATAACGTTTCTCCGTCAAAAATCGTTGCCGATAGAATTTTGAGTTATATTCGTGCGCTCGATAATACGAGAGGCAGTAACGTTTTAACTCTTTATCGCCTTGTAAATGACAAGGTAGAGGCACTTGAATTTGCGGTTAAAAATCAGTCGAAGCTCTATGGCAAGCCGTTGAGAGATCTCACTCTTAAGAAAAACTGTCTTATTGCGTGTATCATACGCGGAGAGCAGGTTATAATTCCAAACGGAAGCTCGACAATAGAAATTGGCGATAACGTGGTGGTTGTTACCACGCACAAGAATTTCGACGATCTTGCCGAAGTTTTTGAGTAATGGCGGTGCGACTGTATGAATTATAAAAAACTTGGCGGAATCCTTGGAAAGATAATGATATGCGAAAGTGCGCTTATGCTTCTTCCGCTTATCGTAGCCGTAATTTACCGAGAGGGCTTTACGCATATCATTTCCTTTGCAATTCCAATGCTGGCGCTTGCAATATTCGGCGCCCTTTTGCAGATTCCCAAGCCTCGACGTGATGAGCTTTACCAAAAGGAAGCCTTTGCACTTGTTGGAGCGGTATGGATAGTAATGTCGATTTTCGGAGCGCTTCCGTTTGTTATAAATCGAGAAATACCGAGCTTTATCGATGCTTTTTTTGAGATAACCTCGGGTTTTACCACAACGGGTGCCAGCATAATTACCGATATTACAAGGCTTTCACATTCCTCGCTCTTTTGGCGTAGCTTTTCTCACTGGATAGGTGGAATGGGAATACTCGTATTCGTTTTAATATTCATTCCCGAGGGCAAGGACGGCTCCTCAATGCATCTGCTTCGTGCAGAAAGCCCAGGACCGCAGGTTGGAAAAATAACCTCGAAAATGAAGGTTACGGCAAGAATACTGTATCTTATTTACATAGGACTCACCTTGATTCAAATTGCATTGCTTATGTTCGATGCGCCAATCAAGGGATATGAAAATGATAAATTCTTCTTTAGCATGCTTGCGGCATTTGGTACTGCGGGTACGGGCGGATTCGGTTTCCTTCCAGGTAGTATGGAGCTTATGAATCCATTTTCGCAGTACGTTATTGCGATATTTATGCTCTTGTTCGGAATAAATTTCTCCTTGTATTATCTCTTGCTTATCGGAAAGATAAGACAGGTATTCAAGAGCAGTGAGCTAAGGCTTTATAGCCTTGTTGTGGTATGCTCGGTAGCCTTGGTTTTTGTTTCGCTTATAACAAAATTCCAAGCCTTTCCGCAGACCTATACCACCGAGGAAGCATTTAGACATTCGCTGTTCCAGGTGTCATCTATAATAACCACCACGGGATTCAGCACAACCGATTTTGGCGCTTGGCCAACGGTTGCAACGGCGGTGCTTGCAATTCTTATGTTTTGCGGAGCAATGGCGGGCTCTACGGGCGGCGGAATTAAGATGTCCCGCATAGGAATTGCCTCAAAGGGAATCTATGTAAATCTTCGCAAGCTTATAAATCCCCGTTACGTTCCAAAGGTAAAATATGAGGATAAATTGCTTGAGGAAAAGACGATAAACGGCATATTCAGCTATATAACGCTTTATTCGTTTATACTTATAGGCACTGTGCTTTTGCTTTGCCTTGATCCAATAAACGGTGCGGTTTTGAACATCGTATCCGATGCATATCCCGAGGGGTATAGCGTAACGCACGGAATTGCCTCAAACTTTACGGCGGCGCTTGCTTGCCTTTCGAATATAGGCCCCGGACTTGAAGGGGTAGGACCTTATTCGAGCTTTGCGGGATACAGTGCATTTTCAAAGCTTCTTTTGTCATTTATTATGATTATCGGCAGACTTGAAATTTTGCCTGTTTTCGTTCTTTTCAATCCAAGAACGTGGAAGAAAACCTAATAAAATTTATAAAAAAGCGAGTGGCTCTGCCATTCGCTTTTTTTGCTCTGCCTTAGGTGTTTTCTAAGCTGTTTTTGTATGTGTAAATTTTATAACTAAGGGCTTATTATACAAGACTTTTTAGGCATTTGTATCAATAAAAAATATTTAAAAAATGAGGAAGGAAAATTCTTTAAAAAATACTCATATTATTACAAATAATGGTGTATTTGTGTTGACAATTTTAACGGAATGTGTTATAATTCTTAATAAAATGTAGTATTGTGTCAAAATGTGTTTGAGGCAAACGATGCTGTAAGGAGGAAGATAATTGAGTTCCACAGTAAGCTCTAAAGATGCAAAGAAAAACAAGCGCAGTCATTTTGTTTATGATTTTATTAAAATTACGGGATTGCCCTCATTGGCTATATGGCTTCGCCCCAAGGTAATACGCGCCGGGGAGAACACTAAGCTTTCGGGGGGATATATGGTTTTTGCAAACCATTGTAGCTTTATCGACCCGTTGCTTATACACTGTCTATTCTTCAAAAGAAGAGTGTATTCTCTTGCAACCAAGGATTTTTACGCAACGCGTTTAAAAAGACTTATATGCAAGTATATGCTTTGTATACAGGTTGATAAGGAAAATTTCAGCGTAGACTCCTTCCACGAGGTAGTAAGACTTCTCAAGGCGGGCAAGGTGGTTTCAATATTCCCCGAGGGCAGAGTAAGCTTAGGCTCGGAAAACGTACACACCTTTAAGTCGGGAGTTGTTCTTATGGCGTATACCGCAGGTGTACCGATACTTCCCGTATATCTTTTGCCTTGCAAAAAATGGTATAGCAGAAGAGTGGCTGTTATAGGCGACTCTATCAACGTAAGAGAAATGTGCGGCAAGCGTCCCTCAACCGCAGATTTTGAAAATATAAGCAGATATCTTCAGGAGAAGGAGATGGAGCTTCAACGTTATTATCATGAAAATTATGATAGCGCAAACAAAGAAACTGAAACAAATTTAAGCAAAAAGGAAGAGGTTTTGAAATGAAAAGTGTTAGCGTTTTTGAAAAATACACCGACAAGGAAACCTTTGCAAAAATCGTTGATTACAAAAATCTCGCAGAGATGTGGGAGTCCTCGGTAAGCGAGTATCGCGATAACGTTGCGATAATCGACGGCGAGGAAAAGTATACCTATGGTGATTTTGACTCTGAGGTTGCAAAATTCAGATCGGTTCTCTTGCAGAACGGTGTTGCCGCGGGCGATAAGGTTGGAGTTTATGCTCCCAATTCCGCAGGATTTATAAAGGCATATCTTGCAATCAATACCCTTGGCGCGGTGGCGGTTCTTTTGCCCGTACATCTTGATTCCACAACGGTATTCGGCTGCTCTATGAAATTTGCTCTTAAGGCGCTTGTCTACGATGAAAGCCTTGAGGCAAATATTGAGTTTACTAAGGAGAAGAATCCCGCAGTTAAGCTTGTTAAAGCAAATGAAAGCGCAGATGCTGAGGCTCCCTCGGTGTCGGTTGATTCAAACGCTCCGTCCACTATAATCTTTACGGGTGGAACAACAGGCAAGAGCAAGGGCGCTCTTCTTAGCCACAGAGCAATAGTTCGCGGAACAAAGAACGGATGCTACGGAGTTAAAGAGGTATTTGAGCAGAGATATTTGCTTGTGCTTCCTCTTACCCACGTGTTCGGACTTATAAGAAACACTCTCACCGCTCTTTATACGGGCAGCTCGTTGTTTATTTGCAGAAATCCCAAGAATATGTTTAGGGATATAGCTATCTACCGTCCGACCATAATGATTTTCGTTCCCGCTCTTGCAGAGATGGCACTCAACCTCTCAAAGCAGTTTGGCAAGAATATGCTTGGTGAGGATATGAAGGTTATAATCTGCGGTGCGGCTCCCGTTTCGCCTTATCTCGTTTCGGAGTACGATAAGCTTGGAATCAAGCTTTTGCCCGGTTACGGTCTTACCGAGAGCGCAAACCTCGTTAGCGGTAACCCCGAGGCTATCGCAAAGCCCGATTCGGTAGGTTATATCTACGAGGGAATGGAATACAAGATAGTTGACGGCGAGCTTTGGCTTAAGGGCGAGAATATGATGGATTCCTACTACGGCGAGGAAGAGAATGCAACCGCTTATGAGGACGGCTGGTTTAAGACGGGCGACCTTGTAAGAATTGACGACGAAGGCTTCCTTTACATAACGGGTAGAATCAAGGAGGTTATCGTTCTTCCTTCGGGCGAGAACGTTTCTCCCGCAGAGCTTGAGGTTAAGTTCTACGCAATCGATGCAATTCAGGATTGTATGGTATACGATATCGTAGATAACGGATCAACACAGCTCGTTCTCGAGGTATTCCCCCGTGAGGTAACTCTTAAGGCTAAGGGGATTGAGAACGTTGTGGAGTATCTCAACGCAGAAATTGAAAAAATAAACGCAACGTTACCCTCTTTTGAAAAAATAAATAAAATCGTCATAAGGGATAGTGATTTCATTCGTACCCCTGCGATGAAGATAGCGAGACAGAAAAATGGCACTCTCAAGAACAGAAATTAAAGAAAAACTTGCAGGTATAATGGAGTACGCTATACGCGATAACTCCATAGACCTTGATAGCTTAAGCGAGGCATCGAGCCTTGTTACCGATTTGGGACTTAACTCGGTTGGCATACTCTATATAGTTATAGCTATAGAGGAGGAGTTCAGCATTGAGTTTGAAAACGTTGGATTTAGCGACTTTAAGACGGTCGGCGACGTAGTCGATTACATAGAGGATAAAGTCAACGCATGAATTGGGTTGTAAAGCAAGCCCAAAACGGCGATATGGTTCGAGTTAAGCTTGGGTTGATATATCATTACGGCGTCTTTGCGGGCGAGGACGAGGTCATTCAGTTCGGTCTTGCTCCGTCGCTTCGTCAAAACGTAAAGGATGCGGATATAGAGGTTTGCACCTCTGATTTAAATACCTTTTTGGTGGGCGGAGAGCTTGAGGTTGCTGAGTTTGACAGAGTCGAGCGCTTGACAAACCGCAAGCCGAGTGATGCCGTGGCTATCGCTCGCTCACGAATCGGCGAGAAGGGTTATAGCATACTCTATAACAACTGTGAGCATTTTGCGCAGGAGTGCGTAACGGGCAATAAATATTGCTCGCAAACCGACGCAGTGCGTAGCTTCTTTAAATCCTTGCCGTTGCTCAATCTCTACGTTGCAAAAATGCCGAGCGATATTTGCATAGAGAGCGTTGAGCCGATTGAGAAGAACGAAGAGCTTTCGAAAATTGGTAACGATAGTGAAAGAAGCGAGCAATATTTCGCTTGGAAGCTTTTGGAGCACGCATTGGGACACTCGTTTTGCTATAAGATCAAGAATTTAAAGCTTGAGGACGGCAAATGGTGCACCGAAAAATGCAAGTTTGATATATATCAAAACGGCAACGTTATGGCAGTTGCAATCTCACGCAAGGACGTAAGCATTAAGATCTACTCTGCGTCTGAGGATATTGCAACGGATTCGGAGGAATGCCGAATCGAGACCGTCAGTGTTGACGGTGAAGAATATAAGATTTTAATTAAGAATGAAACCTCAAATTCTTTAAAGGTTTTTTCTGATATTAAAATATAAATTATTTAATCTATGGAGGAAAAACAAAATGTTTTGTACTAAGTGCGGAAAGAAAATAGACTACGAAGCATCTGTTTGCAACGAGTGCGCAGGCGTTGGTCAGTGGTTTAACGCAGACGCTCAGCCCGCTCCCGAGGTAAAGGTAGAGGCAGAGCAGGAGATCAACGTTAATAATGATTTCAACAACGCGGCTAATCAGAACGCAAACAACGGTTTTTATACCGCTCCCAACACAAACCCCTACGCTAATCAGAATTACAATACCCAGTATAATCAGGGCTACGATAATTCCTATAATCAGAGTTACAACACCACTTATACGCAGGGGTACACCAATACCTATGCTCCCGCTCCCGAGAAGCCTAAGGGCTCACGCAAGGCAGGACTTAAGGGTGCTATAACTGCGGCAGTGCTTTCAACGCTCGGATTTTCGTTTTCCTATGCAGCTTATCTCGTAGTAGCTGAAGCAGCGTTGCTCTCGGATAGCGATACTGCAATGATTTCTGCTATAGTAGGAATTCCTTTCGCTATCGCAGGACTTATTATGAGCATTATCGGTCTTGTCAAAGGCGCAGCATCCATCAAGGTGTTCAAGGCATCCTCTCCCAAGCCTATAGCAACTCTCATTCTCGGAATTGAGTCTGTTTGCACCGGCGCAGGCGGAATTATGATGACTTTGGCGTTTTTCATGATGGCGCTCGGTGGCGCTCTCTTGAATATAGGAGGCTTTTAATTTTCAAAAAACAATATGCAGGGTAGGAGATTTTCTTGCCCTGCGTTTTTTTATTATATTTTTCCAAAAAGTTATTGTAAAGTTGTATTTACGTGCTTTTTTATGGCTTTGTCAAGTGGCGCTTGACAAAAGTTATTTTAAAATGCGTAAATGCAAGTAAAAATTGCTTTACATTTAACCTTGTTTGTGATAAAATTATGGTGTAAAAGATTTGTGGAGGTGCTATTATGTTTTGCACTAAATGCGGTAAAAAGATAGATTATAATGCAACGGTATGCAATGAGTGCGCAAACGGAAATACTTTTTTTAATGACGAAAAGAATATTTCGGATATGTCATATATCAATTATCAAAATCAGTATAATGCTCCTGCGTCCGAGCCGATGGAGGTCGCAAACAGATCAAAGGAATCTCGTACGGCGGGAATGGGCGGTGCTATCGGCTCAATAATATTCGGGCTTTTCGGCTCAATATTTTGCTTTTATCTTATGTGCTTTGCACCAAGCTTGGTGATTCTTTGGGATAATGGCTTCGGGCTTTCGGCTATGTGGGAGTTTATTCCGTTTTTTATGTTAGGAATCATTTTTATTATGGTAAGCCTCATAAATTCCTTAAGAGCCTTACATATATATAAAAAGGCAACTATAAAGCCGTCTGTTACACGTGCGCTCGGCAGGGTTGGACTTGGATTTTCAATAACGGGAATTTGCTTTATCGCCGCATCTGTTTTGATTACCGTTGTTGCTTTGTGCGTGAAATAATACGTTTTTCGAGGTAGAAATGTTTTGCAATAAATGTGGTAAAAAGATAGATTATAATTCCTTCCTTTGCAACGAGTGCTCAAACGGTGAGAGCGTTGTTGGCACAGAGGATTTGACCTTTACCTTGCCCAATGCGCCTACGGTGGCAAACGAAGAGCCAATTAATACCGTTTCGCCTCAAAAGGTGGGAGTAAAGGGCGCGATTTCTGCGGCGATCACGTCATACGTTTCCTTGATTTTAAATTGCTGTGGATTGCTTCTCATGTGGATCGGAACCATATCGGCAGTAATATATGCCGAGGGTCCTCCCACTAAAGTTTATTATGATCATGAAATGTTTTTATTTTTCGCCATGGCATACGGTATTGCGGGAATTATATTCGGAATAGCGAGTGTAATACCAAGCATTAGGGGATTTTGCCGCTCGGTAACGGCTATTAACGTGGTTAAAAAATCACGTCCTAAGCCCGTGGCGACCTTGGTGCTCGGTATAGTTGGATTGGATGCATCCGTGGCAAATCTTATTTTGATAACTTATAACGCACTTCTTGTTATTGCCACGGCGATATCACTAATCGTAGTGGCTACTGGAGGATTTTAAAATATGTTTTGCAGTAAATGCGGTAAAAAATTAAATTACGCAGCCATCATTTGTAACGAGTGTCTGCAAGGAAAGGCGCCTACGCAAGAGGTGAGCGAGCGCATTTATACCGACCTTAATTTCGTTGAAGATCTCATTGGAAATGAGGAGAATATAATAGCAGAGCCAACGGCAGAGCAGAGCGAGGATGCTCTTGTGATCGCTACGCCCGAGAGTGAGGAAAACGCTATGTTGGAAGAGAACGATGCGCCGAAGCCAAAGGGCTCTCGCGCCGTTGGTCTTGGAAGCGCTATTGCAGCGGCGGCTCTTGCTTGTCCAGGACTTTTGTACGGGATATACGGCTTGCTTTTTTCGTGGATCATGTTTATTATGTATTACGGTGCGGATAGTGCGTCCGAGTACGTTGAATATAT
>JAZLCC010000108.1:0-9146 GCA_045614065.1 Eubacteriales bacterium
GGCAACGGAAACGGAAATGCCCAAGTGAAAGCAAGGTCGTCCACGGCGGAATGCCTGCACGTTTTGCCGCTTCAACGTATAGGCGTAAATTGTTAAAGTAAAGGTCAGTTCCTTCGTCTTCAGGATTCATTTGGGCATAACAATCGTAGCACAAAAGTCTAACGTCGCCCTTTTCTATCATTATAACGTCGCCAACCACTACGTCCTTGTAATCAAGGATATAGAGCTTTCCGCCTCTTATAACTCTTGCCGTAGGCAAAAAGAGCTTTGCGAGAGATTCGGTGTTTCGTTTATCTCTGAAATGAATCAAAAATACAACGGCAAGCTCCAAAAAGATAAGTATAAGCGTTGCAGTACCTATTACTCGATCGCCCTCAAAAAAGAGAGCAAAGAATGAAACCAAGGTGAGAAGCAACAAGAAAAAGTCGGTAAAAAGATCAACTACAAGCAAGCCTATATTTCTTTTTCTAACACGGAAAAAGGGCTCGTCCTTTGAAAGACGGGCTTTAGCCGCCTTGAGGCTTAACCCCGAGGCGGCGTTTGTCTTTAATTTCTTTTCTACTTCACCAATTGGCATTGAAAACCATTTTTCGTTCATTTTAAATACACTCTACCGTTAATTTATCGTCTTTCTTCGAATATCCGAGCGCGGCTCCCGAAATATCTCTTGCATAATCGGCAATTATCTTTTCGGCAAGCTGATCCTCGACGTTTGCGCGAATGAATCTTCGCATATTACGCGCGCCGTACTTGCGTGAGAAGGAATTTCTTGCAATATACTCTGCCGCAGGCTGTGAATACTTAAACTTAATATTTCTTTCCGCAAGCGCATTTTTGAGCTCATCAAGCATTATCTTTGCTATTGCCACGAAATCATTTTCATCAAGCGAGCGGAACGTTATTATCTCATCCACACGGTTGATAAATTCGGGACGCAAAAAGTCGGAAAGCGCCTTCATAGTAGCGCTCTCGCTCTGCTCCTTACCATCTGTGGCAAAGCCTATCGTTCCGCTTGAGCGGTCAGAGCCTGCGTTTGTTGTCATTACTATAACGGTATTCTCAAAGTTTACCGTTTTTCCCTTGGCATCGGTAACACGACCGTCATCAAGTATCTGCAAAAGCACGTTAAGAACGTCGGGGTGAGCCTTTTCTATTTCATCAAAAAGAACTACCGAGTAGGGTCTGCGTCTTATCTTCTCGGTAAGCTGACCCGCATCCTCGTATCCAACGTATCCGGGAGGCGCTCCTATAAGTCTTGAAACCGAATGCTTCTCCATAAACTCCGACATATCAAGCCTTATAAGCGTTTCGGGAGAATGGAAAAGATCTGCCGCAAGAGTTTTTACAAGCTCGGTTTTTCCGACACCCGTAGGTCCTGCAAAGATAAATGAAACAGGCTTTCTCTTATAGGATATTCCCGCTCTGCTTCGCTTTATAGCCTTTGCAACGGCATTCACCGCCTCATCCTGACCGACTATTTTGTTCTTAAGTCTTTCAGAGAGTCTATCTATCTGCTCAAACTCATTCTCGGTTATATCGGTTGCGGGAACACCCGTCCAAACCTCGATAACCTCTGCTATCTCAGCCTCGGTAAGCTCCAACGATTCGCAAGCGGGCTCAAGCTCACGCAAGCGCTCGGAGAGCTTTATTTCCTTTGATTTAATTTGAGCTATCTCCTCATAGCATTTCTGCAATGACTTATCATCGGACGGCGATTCCGATTCGAGCATCTCGCGCTTATCGCGGAGAGTGAGAAGCTCCTCGCGTATCTCCTGCGTTTCATTAAGCGCAGAGCTTGCAAGAGAAAGATGCGATGCCGCCTCGTCGATAAGGTCTATCGCTTTATCGGGAAGATATCTATCGGTTATATATCTTTCCGACAAGGTTACCGCACGCAAAAGAACGCTATCCGGTATCTTTATTGCGTGGAAATCCTCATAATAATGCTTGATTCCCTCAAGCATTTTAACGCTCTCCTCAATCGAAGGCTCCTCTACCGTTACAGGCTGGAAGCGGCGCTCGAGAGCGGTATCCTTTTCTATATGCTTACGGTACTCATTAAGCGTGGTAGCGCCAAGTATTCTTATCTCTCCGCGAGAAAGCGCAGGCTTCAAGATGTTTGCCGCATTAACGCTTCCCTCGGAATCTCCCATTCCGACGATATTATGAACCTCGTCGATAACGAGAATTACGTTACCCGCTTCCTTAACCTCGTTTAAAAGTCCCAAAATTCTCGACTCAAACTGACCTCTGAATTGCGTACCCGCAACGAGAGCCGTCATATCAACGAGATATATCTGCTTGCCCTTAAGCTTGAAGGGTACGTCGTTGTCCGCTATCTTCTGCGCCAAGGCCTCGGCAATAGCCGTTTTTCCGACACCCGGCTCACCTATGAGGCAAGGGTTGTTTTTTTGTCTGCGGCAAAGAATTTGAATAACTCTTGCAAGTTCTCGCTCTCTGCCTATAATTCTATCAAGCTTTCCGTCAGCCGCTCTCTTGGTAAGATTGCGACAATAGGTATCAAGATATTTATATTTCTTTGTTTTTTCGGTATTCTGAGCCTTTTTAGCACCCCTTGAAACGTTAGGCTCTGCGTTTGCGGGAAGCTCGCCGTTCTTGCCAAAAAGCTTTGGAAGATCGATTGCGGGCGCTCCTCCCTCCTCAAGATCGTCATTCTCGGTGGGAATAAGACCTGCGTTCATATACTCGCCGAACTCGTCCTCCATCGACTCCACCTGCTCTGCAGATATGCCAAACTGATTCATAACGTCGCCAAGCATATTATCAACGGGAACACCGATCTCCTTTGCGCACTTTATGCAAAAGCCCTCGTTTGATTTATTTCCATTTTCTATTTTTGTAACGAATACCACTGCCACTCGCTTGTGGCATCTTGAACACATTACCATAATTATTATTTCTTAACCTTTCGGGAGTTTTTGATTACATCCTTAAGCTTTCCGTGCTCGATTTTCTCCTTTGAAAGCTTGGAATAAAATCCGATGTACGCGCCGAACGCAAATATTGCAATGATTGCCGCGGGCATAAACAAGAGCATCTGCCAAAAATCGTTAAGGTCTATGCGGCAAGCATATTTGATTATTACCGATGCAACTATCGTAGCGTAGAAAAGACATACCGATGCTTTGCCGTACCACTTGCTGACAACGACAATGCTTCTGCGTCTTATAACTATAAATCCGATAAGAAGAGTCAATATCTCCTTAGCAAAGCAGATAACCACAAACCAAATCGGAACTACCTTTTCAATGCAGAGGCAGATAAGCACCGTGCATTGCATAAGCTTATCCGCAAAAGGATCAAGCACCTTGCCGAGGTCGGTTATCCAATTAAATTTTCTTGCCAAAAATCCGTCAACCACGTCGGTAGCACCCGCAGTTAAAAAGACTATGAGTGCCCATATCTTACTGATTGGCGCAAAAAATACGGCAACGAACACAAACACTAAAATTATTCTTATGACAGATAGAACGTTAGGTATATTCTTCATTTTAATTTCTTTATTCTTGATTATATCTTAACCAAAAAAATCAAGAACCTTCCTCCAAAAATCATAACAAATATTTCTTAATATCAATCGAATACAAGATACTCAGCTCTTGCCTCACCGCAAACTATAGCAGTATCCTCACCGTAAACGAGCATAGAACCCTGACTTGAGGGAAGGAACTTGCGTGTTTTATCGTCGGTATTTATTCTTATAACGCCCGACGAGGTCTGCAAAAACAGATATTCTCCAACTATATCGGCTTTTATTACATTATCGCCTATCTGCTTATTGTAAACAAGATCTCCGCTCGCATCAAATGCATAAGCCGTTCTTACAGAGCCCGAGCTTACCACCGCAACCGCTCCGTTTTTGGAAACGTTGAATGCAGTAATACCCGCCTCGTAGAAGCTCTCGCTCTTAGTCTGATTCATATCTCTATCAAAAATCCTTATAGAGCCACTGGTTACAACCGCAAGCTTGCCGCCGTCGATATATGCGCAGGAAAGCGGGAATTCGCCCTTTACAGAATACTCCTTAAGCTTTTTAGCGCTGTTCGAGGTACCTACGTCATAAAAGGTAATTATAGTCTCACCCGTACCGTCGCCAACGTCATATGCGATGGTTGCAAGTCTGCCCTCTTGAGAGCTCAAGGACATATCAAACACATAATCGCTCTGCGAGATATATCCACGCTCCTTAATATTTTTACCGTAAAGATGTATGATAGTTTTTATATCCGCCTGACGAGTAGCAACAGCAAAGGAGCCGTCATCGGCAAATGCCGCATCGGTTATCGGATCCTCAAACTTTTGGTTATATACCTTTGAGAAGGAATTGAACACCGAGAAGGATGAGCTTGCCGAATCGTAAACGATAAAATACTTATCGCTTGCAACAATGTTAGGCGAATAATACTCGTTATTATTTCTAAGACTTCTACGTCCGCTAGTGGTAAACACCGAAACGCTTGACGGAGATGCGCTTACTACACCGCCTCTAAAGAGTGCAAACTTCTGACGCTTGTCCGAGTCATAGGAAAGCACCTGATAATTTGAGGTCTCGCTATCGACCGCACTCGAAAAGTCCTTCAAAAGATAGAAGAAGTTATTAAAGGTTATCTCCTTATAATTCGTAGTTAAAGAAAAAACCAAGAAAAGTATAAGCGCTACCCAAAGTATTCGCTCTATAACCTTATAGAACGCCGATACCGATGCAAAATACACGTCTCCCGCTCCCCTAAAGTCCTCCTTGCTGAGAACTCGCTCCTTTTGAGGCTCGGGGTCAAAAAATCCGCCTATCTTGCCAAATATTCACTCGTGTCTCTTGCTTTTTGATTTTGCCTTTTTGGATTTGCCATCGTCTTGTGGCTCTTCCTCATTCAAGGAATCAAGATCATCCTCACGAGTATCATCCTCAACGGGCGCATGCTTTCCAAGCTTGCCCTTTATTCCCTTTAAAAACTTTTTTGCGTTGAATTTTTGATCCTTCACAAGTATTCCTCCTTTCTTCTGAAATCCTTATCAATAAACGACCTTGTTTAAATAAAGTCCCTCGGCAGGTGCCGTACAGCCCGCAGCCTTGCGATCCTTGGCTTCGATTATGCTTTGCATATCCTCGGGAGCTATTCTTCCGTACGCTACGTCAACAAGCGTACCTGTAAATATTCTAACCATATTATAGAGAAATCCGTCGGCGCTCACCTTAAAGGTTATAAGCCCGTCCTTTTCCTCTACGGTTGCATTATACACCGTTCGCACGGTTTCCTTTATCTTTGAATCTGCCGCCATAAAGCTTGCAAAATCCTTTTTACCAACAAGCGCCTTTGCCGCCTCTTGCATACGCAAAATACCCTCGGCGTCTATCTTTTTGGGGCAATGCCAGCATCTATCGTTAAGAAACGGATCTCTTGCGCTGCCATTCCAAATAAGGTAAACGTACTCCTTGTACTTTACGTCATATCTCGGATGAAAATCATCCTCAACCTCTTTTGCCGAAAGCACCGAAATATCTCTTGGCAATCTTACCGAGAGAGCCTGCGCTATCTTTCCTACGGGAATCGTAGTTTCAAGAAAGCTCTCGCCCTTTTTGGTTATTGCCGCATAGAACTCATTTGCGTGCACACCGCTATCGGTTCGACTGCATCCTACAACGTCGCAATTATAGCCGAAAAGATCCTTTACCGCCTCGTTAAGTCTTTGCTGAATGGTCATGCCGTTAGGCTGAACCTGATAACCGCAATATTCGGTTCCAACAAAGGCTATCTGCAATAATATCTTCATTTATTCACCTCTTATGCCGTGAATCCTATGCCAAGCATATTAAACACAACAAGTCCTGCGCCGAACGCTACTACCAAAACAAGGGGAATGAAATCCACAACGCGTATTTTTCTTACCGTCATTCTCGTTCTTCCCTCTCCGCCGTTGTAGCAACGGCATTCCATTGCCGTTGCAAGGTCGCCCGCACGGTTAAACGCCGAAACGAAAAGAGGAATAAGCACGGGGATGAGCGCCTTTGCTCTTTGAATAAGTCCTCCGCTTGCAAAATCTGCGCCTCTTGCCTTTTGCGCCGTCATTATTCTCTCGGTCTCCTCTGTGAGGGTAGGAATAAAGCGCAAGGCTATCGTCATCATCATCGCAAAGGAATGCACGGGAACGTGAAGCTTCTTTAAAGGTGAAAGCAGGTCCTCGATTGCATTTGTAAGGGCTATCGGAGTTGTCGTATAGGTAAGGAGCATTCCCGTACCTATGATGAGTACCGATATTCTTATCATTATAAAGAGCGCCGAATAAAGTCCCTCGGCATATATAGCTATAAATCTCCACTCCCATAAAAGCGCCTCGCCTTTTGTCCAAAAGACGTTAAGAACCGCCGTAAAGAGCAAAACGAATAAGATACCCTTAAGTCCCTTAAGAATTATTCTCAAGGGCACTCTGCCGATTATCACAAGCAGAATAGCCGAAAGCAACAAAAGAGCGTAGCTTATAAGATTTTTGCAGATAAAGGAGCATATTATATATAACACTGTCAATATTATCTTTATCCTTGGATCAAGCTTATGCAAAGGCGAGCTTGCAGGATAATACTGACCAAATGAAATACCGTTCATTTATCTTGTATCCTTTTTGTGTTAAGTTTAGTCCTTGTATAATTTTTCTATCTCGCAGAGCGCATCCTCAACAGTATACGCCGAGCAATTTATGTCAAAGCCCTTTGCCTTGAGCGCCAAAAGGAGCTTTGTTATCTGTGGAATATCGAGTCCTACCTCGAAAAGCTTATCCGAATGCGAGAATACCTCATTACATTCTCCCGAAAGCAACACCTTGCCCTCGGACATTACAACAAGATCGTCGCAATATTTTGCCATATCCTCCATACTGTGGCTTACTATTACCACGGTTCTTCCACTCTTGCGCTGATACTCAACGATGTTATTGAATATAGCGGCGCGTCCGCGAGGGTCAAGCCCTGCCGCGGGCTCGTCAAGAACGAGAACGTCGGGGCGCATAGCGATTATTCCCGCTATTGCAACCCTTCTCTTTTGTCCGCCCGAAAGATCAAACGGAGATTTATCAAAGAGCGATTCATCAAGATCCGAAAATGCCGCCGCTTCTCTTACGCATTCGTCGATCTCGGCATCCTTAAGGCCCATATTTTTGGGTCCGAATGCTATATCCTTATATACCGTTTCCTCAAAGAGCTGATACTCGGGATACTGCATTACAAGTCCTACCTTGAATCTTACGTTTCTTATCTTTTTAGGCTTTTTCCATATATCCTCGCCCGAAATCAAAACTCTGCCCGAGTGAGGCTTTAATATTCCGTTAAACATTTGGACGAGGGTGGATTTACCTGAGCCCGTATGCCCTATAATCCCCGTTATTCGTCCCTCTTTTATATTAAGAGCTATATCATCGAGCGCCTTTATCTGATAAGGCGTGCCCTTAGCGTGATAATAGCTCAAGCCCTCTAACGTTATATTTGACATTTTATAATCCTTTAATTATTTTCTATCCTTCAATGAGCTTGCTATAAGCTCTACGCAATCCTCAAAGGAAACGCACTCACCGTCAAGTGATATTCCCTTTTCTCTGAGTCTGTGCACAAATTCCGTGCATTGAGGAATTGCAAGTCCGCATTCAACCAAGAGCGCCTCTTTCTCAAAGACCTCGCTTGGCGTTCCGTCAAGAAGCATCTCTCCGTCGTTAAGCACAACGATTCTATCCGCCATAGCCGCCTCGTCCATATAATGGGTTATCATTACAACTGTAATACCCTTTTCGCGATTTAACTTGATTATAGAATTTAGTACTTCCTTTCTTCCGAGAGGATCGAGCATAGCCGTTGACTCGTCGAATATGATACATTCGGGGCGCATTGCCATAACGCCTGCTATTGCAACTCTCTGCTTTTGACCGCCCGAAAGTCTGTGCGGCTCATGCTTTGCATATTCAAGCATTCCGAGGTCGGAAAGCGCCTTATCCACCCTTTGACGTATCTCTGCCGAGGGGACGCCAAGATTTTCAAGTCCGAACGCAACGTCGTCCTCAACAATTGTTGCAACAAGCTGATTATCGGGATTTTGGAAAACCATTCCTACGGTCTTGCGAAGCTCAAGGATATCGTCATCGGTAAGCGTATCCGACGTAACGTCCTTGCCTGCAACGGTTATTCTTCCTGACGTGGGGGTGAGTATCATATTAAGAAGCTTTGCGAGTGTTGATTTTCCCGAGCCGTTATGTCCGAGTATGGCAACGAACTCCCCCTTTTTTATTTCGAGTGAAAGCTCCTTTATTGCAGGATGTGCGTCAATGGCACTGTCCTCATAAAGATATGAGAGCTTTTCTATTTCTATAAAAGTTTCGTTTGCGCTCATAACGCACCTCCTTTGTAAAGCTTAAAAATAATTATTTAGCCTGCCATCTTGCGCTTGCTCCGCAAGGAATTGCAAGCGACGTGCTTGTTGCACGAAGTCCAAGCTCTCCCGCCTCAAGCCTTCCGCCATAGCGCGAAAGCACCTTTAAGCCGAGAATGTACTGCATTGCCGCGGGCGAAAGTCCCGTAGTATATGAATTAACGAGGAAGAACAATGGATCGTCGGAAAGAATCGACGCTGTAAGAGTTATAAGCTCGTCAACGCTATCCTCGATCTTCCAAACCTCACCCGACGGACCTCTTCCGTACGAAGGCGGATCCATAATGATCGCATCGTAACGGTTTTGGCGGCGAAGCTCACGCTCGACAAACTTTTTACAGTCGTCCACAATATAGCGAATCGGAGCAACGGCAAGTCCCGACAGCGCCGCATTTTCCTTTGCCTGAGCAACCATTCCCTTTGCCGCATCAACGTGAACCACAGAAGCCCCCGCCGCCCCTGCCGCTACGGTAGCGCCACCGGTATATGCAAAGAGATTGAGCACCTTAATCGGGCGTCCCGCCTCTCGAATGAGCTTGGAAAACCAATCCCAGTTTGCGGCTTGTTCGGGGAAAAGTCCCGTATGCTTGAAGCCCATCGGCTTTAAAACGAATTTTAAAGTTCCGTAAGTAATATTCCACTGTGCAGGAAGATCGTTTTTACTCCAACCGCCGCCGCCCTTCGAGGAACGCTTGTAAATCGCATCCGCAGCATTCCACG
>JAZLCC010000109.1:0-5702 GCA_045614065.1 Eubacteriales bacterium
AGAAAATCTTTTTTCAAAAAGTTTTCTTCCCCCGCAAAAAAACAAAATCAATTACTTACTAAATTCAGCCTTGAGCTTCTCGGAAAGACCAAGCTTCTCCCAAGGAAGATCGATATCCTCACGTCCAACGTGTCCGTATGCCGCAGTCTGACAGTAGATCGGTCTGCGAAGATCGAAATACTTAATTATTGCCGCAGGTCTGAAATCGAAATACTTGCTAACCGCATCTGCAATAGCGTTATCCGAGAACTTACCTGTGCCAAAGGTATCAACCATTACCGAAACGGGCTTTGCAACGCCTATTGCGTAAGCAAGCTGAAGCTCACACTTATCTGCAAGTCCTGCCGCAACGATATTCTTTGCAACGTAACGAGCCGCATAGGATGCCGAACGGTCAACCTTTGTGGGGTCCTTACCCGAGAAAGCGCCGCCGCCGTGGCGAGAATATCCGCCATAGGTGTCAACGATTATCTTTCTACCCGTAAGTCCCGTATCACCTGCAGGGCCGCCAACAACAAAGCGTCCCGTGGGGTTAACGTATATCTTTGTATCCGCATCGATGAGCTCTGCGGGAATTATAGGCTTAATAACGCTTGCGATCATATCCTCTCTGATAGTCTCGAGAGATACGTCTGCGCTATGCTGTGTGGAAATAACCACGGCGTCGATCCTTACAGGCTTGCCGTCTACGTACTCAACGGTAACCTGAGTTTTTCCGTCGGGACGGAGATAGTCAAAGCTTCCGTTCTTTCTCACCTCGGTAAGGCGAATTGCGAGCTTGTGAGCAAGAGATATCGGCAATGGCAAAAGCTCCTCGGTCTCATTGCACGCATAACCAAACATAAGTCCCTGATCTCCCGCGCCGGTATCAAGTCCATCACCCTCGCCCTGCTTTGCCTCAAGCGACTTATCAACGCCGAGAGCGATATCGGGAGACTGCTCGTGTATGTAGCTTGTAACCTTGCAGCTCTCAAAATCAAAGCCTATGTTCTTATCGGTATAACCGATCTCCTTAACGGTGTTTCTAACTATTGCCTCAACGTCAAACTTTGCCGTAGTGGTTATCTCACCCATTACGTTTACAGTATCGGTTGTGCAGAAGGTCTCGCAAGCAACGCGAGCCATAGGATCATTTGCGAGAATTTCGTCAAGAACCGCATCGGAAATCTTGTCGCAAACCTTATCGGGATGTCCCTCGGTTACAGACTCCGAGGTAAAGAGTATTTTCTTCTTTTCCATAATTTTTAAAATCCTTTCATTAAAAAATCTCCGACAGACCGCCGGAGATTTCATTTCTCATCTACCGGAATTAGCACCTTACGTTACACGCAGGTTGCCGTGGTTTCTTCGGGCCTGTCCCTCCACCACTCTTGATAAGAGTTCGTATTTATCATCGTGAAATATTATAGCACATAAAACGACTTTTTTCAAGTATTTTTATGTGTTTTTTTCATTTTTTTCGTTATTATTATTTTTTGCTCTTTTTCCTTTATTTGTTCCCTTTATTATCGGGGAAAGTCTTTTATAAAGCAAAAAGGTCAAAAGCGAGATTACCACACCCTTGCAGAAGGTGTATGGCAAATTAAATATGATCAACGCTTGGAACAAGTTGTTTACGTTGGGATTTATCGCCTTATACATTCCCAATATTCCCTCAAGCGGAAAATTCAAAACCTTTACAAATGCAGGATAGGTTACAAAATAATTCCACGGAATTGAAAAGACCGCCATTATAAGCGAGCCGCAAACCGAGCCTAAAAGTGCTCCTGCTCTCGACTTCATTTTTTTGTATATTAATCCTGCGGGCAAAACCAATGCTACGCCCAAAACAAAGTTACTGAGCTCGCCCACTCCCGCCGTCGTTGTAAACGGTAAATTTATCAAATTTTTAATAAAGCATACGATAACGCCAGCAACCGGCCCTATGCTAAAAGCGGTTATCAAAGCGGGAAGCTCGGAAAAATCCATCTTGATAAAGGACGGCATTATCGGAATATTGAAGCTTAACATCATCAAAACGGCCGATACCGCCGACATAATGCCTATTACCGCGAGCTTTCTGATATTTTCTTTTCTTTTATTGATAGTTAACACACTGTTACTCATAAAAAAATCCTCCCTATACGAAAAGTATGCGGGAGAAGATACTCTATGCCTAATTTTGGTATATATATCCTCTCTCATCCGGACTTTACCGTCGGTGCAGGAATTTCACCTGCTCGGCTCTTGCGAGTTAGCGGACTTTATCCGCCGGTATGGAATTTCACCATTCCCCAAAGATATTTTTTGAAATCTTTCATCGAAAAGCCGCTTTCACTATCATATTTCATATAGCAAAAGCGGCATTTCATTAAATTTTAGTTGTTTCTATTTAAGTTAATTTCGTTTACACGAATTACTCAATGATAGTAGAAACGACACCGGAACCAACGGTTCTACCACCCTCACGGATAGCGAAACGGAGACCTTCCTCGATAGCGATAGGAGTGATAAGCTCAACAGTCATATCTACGTTATCGCCAGGACGGCACATCTCAACGTCAGCGGGAAGACCGATAACGCCGGTAACGTCGGTTGTTCTGAAGTAGAACTGAGGTCTGTAACCTGCCAAGAAGGGCTTCTTACGTCCGCCTTCCTTCTCGGTAAGAACGTATACGTGACCTACGAACTTGGTGTGGGGGTGAACAGAGCCGGGCTTTGCAAGAACCTGACCACGCTCGATCTCGTCCTTAGCTACACCACGAAGGAGTGCACCGATGTTATCACCTGCTTCTGCCTGGGGAAGAAGCTTGTGGAACATCTCAACTCCGGTAACGGTAGTGTTCTTCTTCTCGTCGGTAAGACCAACGATTTCAACTACATCACCAACCTTAACGGTACCTCTCTCAACTCTACCGGTTGCAACAGTACCACGACCGGAGATAGAGAATACGTCCTCAACGGGCATAAGGAAGTCAAGGTCAGCCTGACGCTCAGGAGTAGGAATGAAGCTGTCAACAGCATCCATAAGCTCGAGAATTGCTGCATACTCGGGAGCGCTGAGATCAGTGCTGGTAGAAGTAAGAGCGTCACGAGCAGATCCACGGATGATAGGAGTATCATCGCCGGGGAAGTCGTAAGAAGAAAGAAGATCTCTGATCTCCATATCAACGAGGTCAAGAAGCTCCTCATCGTCAACGAGGTCAGTCTTGTTCATGAATACAACGATTGCAGGAACACCAACCTGACGAGCGAGAAGAACGTGCTCTCTGGTCTGCTGAAGAGGTCCATCAGTACCTGCAACAACAAGGATTGCACCGTCCATCTGAGCTGCACCGGTGATCATGTTCTTAACGTAGTCAGCGTGGCCGGGGCAGTCAACGTGAGCGTAGTGACGAAGATCAGTCTCGTACTCAACGTGTCTGGTGTTAATTGTGATACCTCTTGCTCTCTCTTCGGGAGCGTTATCGATCTGGTCATATGCCATAGCCTCAACACCGCCGCCAGTCTTGAGAGAAAGGGTCTTGGTGATAGCTGCGGTAAGAGTGGTCTTACCGTGGTCAACGTGACCGATGGTACCAATGTTTACGTGGGGCTTAGTTCTTTCAAATGTAGCCTTTGCCATTTTAAATTTCCTCCAAATAAATAAATATTTTTATTTTTGTTTTTTGGGTTTCAATTAATTACTTCTTTGCTCTTGCAGTAACGATCTCTTCCTGAATGGACTTAGGAACTTCAGCGAAGTGGCTGGGCTCCATCGAATACTGACCGCGTCCCTGTGTCATAGAACGAAGTGCGGTTGCGTATCCGAACATCTCGGAAAGAGGAACCATTGCGGTAATCTGCTGAGCACCGCTTACGGGATCCATAGACTGAATCTGACCGCGGCGGGAGTTAAATCCGCCGATAACGTCGCCAAGATAATCATCCGGAACAACGGTAACGACCTTCATTATAGGCTCGGTGAGAACGGGGTTAGCCTTTCTCATAGCTTCCTTGAACGCCATAGAACCTGCGATCTTAAATGCCATTTCAGAAGAGTCGACCTCGTGGTAAGAACCGTCGTAAAGAGTTACCTTTACGTCAACAACGTTATAACCTGCGAGAACACCGTTCTGCATTGCACCCTGAATACCCTGGTTAACAGGCTCGATGAATTCCTTCGGAATTGCACCGCCGGTAACGGCATTGATAAACTCATATCCCTTACCTGCCTCGTTAGGCTCAAGGATCATCTTAACGTGACCGTACTGACCGGAACCACCGGACTGTCTCTTGTACTTGCACTCGTGGTCAACCTTCGCACGGATGGTCTCCTTATATGCAACCTGAGGCTTACCGATGTTTGCCTCTACCTTAAACTCACGGAGAAGTCTATCTACGATGATTTCAAGGTGAAGCTCACCCATACCTGCGATAATGGTCTGACCGGTTTCCTCATCAGTGTAGGTGCGGAACGTGGGGTCTTCCTCTGCGAGCTTGGAAAGCGCGATACCCATCTTCTCCTGACCTGCGCGGGTCTTGGGCTCGATAGCAACACGGATAACAGGCTCGGGGAATTCCATATTCTCAAGGATAATGGGATTCTTCTCATCGCAGAAGGTATCACCGGTGGTGGTGTTCTTAACGCCGGAAACTGCAGCGATATCACCACTGTAGCAGCAATCTATATCTGCGCGGTCGTTAGCATGCATCTGCAAAATACGTCCAAAGCGCTCTCTTGCGCCCTTGCTGGAGTTATATGCAGTTGTACCTGCCTGAATAGAACCCGAATATACGCGGAAGAAGCAAAGCTTTCCAACGAACGGGTCTGTCATGATCTTAAATGCAAGTGCGGAGAAGGGCTCCTCGTCAGATGCCTTTCTTTCTTCCTCTTCGTCGGTATCGGGGTTTACACCCTTGATAGCGGGAATGTCAAGAGGAGAAGGCATATAGTCGATAACTGCGTCAAGAAGCTTCTGTACGCCCTTGTTCTTGTAAGAGGTTCCGCAAACAACGGGAACGATCTGGTTTGCGATAGTAGCCTTTCTCAAAGCAACCTTAAGCTCGTCAACCGTAATCTCCTCGCCCTCGAGGAACTTCTCAAGGAGATCGTCGTCGGTCTCGCAAATAGCTTCAACCATTGCCGCACGGTACTCCTCTGCGAGATCCTTCATGTCTTCCGGAATCTCTTCAACTCTCATATCCTTACCGAGGTCATCATAGTAAACGTCGGCTTCCATGTTCATAAGGTCAATAATACCTCTGAACTGTGCCTCCTTACCGATAGGAAGCTGAATCGGAACTGCATTTGCGTGCAATCTGTCCTTCATCATTCCTACAACACGGTAGAAGTCTGCACCGGTAATGTCCATCTTATTTACATAAGCCATACGCGGTACGCCGTACTTATCTGCCTGACGCCATACAGTCTCGGACTGAGGCTCAACGCCTCCCTTTGCACAAAGAACGGTTACAGATCCGTCAAGAACACGAAGTGAACGTTCAACCTCAACGGTAAAGTCAACGTGTCCGGGGGTATCTATAATGTTAATTCTGTGTGTATTAGCCTTTACGGCTGCGGGATCGTCATGATATTTTGTCTGCGCCCAGAAACATGTGGTAGCAGCAGAAGTAATGGTGATTCCTCTCTCCTGCTCCTGAACCATCCAGTCCATGGTTGCAGCACCTTCGTGTGTTTCACCGATTTTGTGAGTCTTTCCTGTATAGAAAAGAATTCTCTC
>JAZLCC010000110.1:0-4038 GCA_045614065.1 Eubacteriales bacterium
CAAAAGGGTGCTAACGATCTTGTTATAATAGGCGGTCTCGACGGCAGACTCGATCACACACTCACGAATATATCAATCCTCGAAGAGCTTTCAAAAGGAAAAATATACGTTACGATGACCGATGGAAGAAACCGTATACGATACATAGAGAACGATAGCACAATTATTCCGAGAAGCCAATTTAAATATATTTCCTTGATTCCGAGAACCGAGAAAATCAAGGGCGTATCGATATTAGGATGTAAATACACGCTCGAAAAAGCGAAGCTTGATAAACACTCACAAGGCTTTACCGTTTCAAATGAAATAACGGGAAATTGCGCCTTCATTGAGGTAAAAAAAGGAGGACTCCTTATAGTAGAGTCCTCGGACAAAGCTTAATCGTTATAGGAATAAAGCTTTGTTTCATTATAAACAAATTCAATATTTCTAAGCTTAGACCACTCAATAGTCTGAAGGATCATACCGAGGATACGGATCATTTGCTCCGTGTCCTCGTTTTTTTGCTGTCTTCTTTCTATTGCCGAAAGCACCGTACTAAGCTTGCGTTTACCAAATATCTCATTCAATAAATCTCTACTCTCCGTCTCACACAAGAAGAACTCATCGCGAAGCAAGCAAAAAAGATCGTTATTTTCGATTTTTCGTTCATTTATCTCTCGCTCATCAAGCTTTTCGGGCACACCCATATAATTCACCCCATAAAAAGCGCCAAGCCTATCCTCACGCTGAATTGCGTATCCTATATGCCTCATTCTCATAGGATCCTCCAACAAAAGCGAATTTAAGTTGGCTTTTTTAGCATTCAAAAGCGTTTGCGAAACCTTTGGAATATATGCGTCAAACTGTGGCATATCAAAGGCTATAAGCGAATCACTGAGTGATGACATAACGTAATCCCTGTTTATTAGCGCAAACCCCTTCGTAGGGATTTCTCGTTTTTGGGTTGTAGATACCGTTCGCGATTTTTTGTTTATTCCCTCACGGTAAAAAAATCGACTAATGCCAAATTCAGTAAATAAAACGCATTCTCCCTTTTTGACCTCACAAATATCAGGATAAATATCGGAAGCATCGTATATACCAACAGGTGATGTAAGATGCTCTGAAAGAGCCTTAGCATTAACCTTTGTTACCTTATTTATAGATAGCAACCCTTTGGGCTCAGATGCAAAATATATTTTCCCCGCTCTTGCGATATAATAAAGAGGTTTTTTTCCTCTTTTATCGCGAGCAAGCATCAGCATTCTGCGTTCTCCGTCATAAAGCGCCAATGCAAACGGCTCACCTAACGTCGAAATAAACTCCACACCTTGCGCTCTATATCTCTCGAGCAAAGCCTTAGGCTCTTCTATATATGCGTCGCAGGTAAGTGCAGTAACGTATCCTCTTCGTTCCGAAACTATGGGTAGATCGATATCGTGAAATCCATCCGAACAATAAAGCATTGCAACACCGAGATCCAGATATGCCGTGCTAAGCTCTCGCCCCCTCAACGCAAGTGAATTCCGTATATTATAAAATGCAGAAAAATCCACACTCCCACTTTTTAAATTAATTATACCTCCAATAGCGCTCATAGCTCCCCCACATGATTTTTTCTTATAGTATTATATTTCCATTTAACGAAAAAAATAAGTCATTTTTCTCAAAAAAACATATACTGTAATGAAAAATCTAAATGGAGGATTTTATTATGAAAATAGTTCTTTTACGCACACCTCGCTTCTTTTCTCCGATTATCAAAAAGGTTATAAGAGTCGTATCAAACAAGCCTGTTATAAAAAAGTAACAAAAAAACATTGACAATTAAAGAAAAAAATGGTATAATGCTAATACTTATATAGAAATTATATAGAAAAGAATCATTTTAAGGAGTAGAAAAATGAAAAAATCAATTAAAATTTTATCATTGACGTTGGTATTAATTTTGACTTTTTCAGCGCTTTTTTTGACGTCTTGCAAAAAAAATACATCTAACAACAACGATGATGAAGAACCCGCGTACATAATCAAAACTGAAATTATCGATGGTTGCATTTGGGTAACCTATAGCAACAATCCCGAAAATCCCGTTAATATCGGAGCTTTAGGCGCTAACGGTAGCACGGGCGCAGAAGATAGCCTTAATTACTATCCTCTTCCCGATAATAGCTATGGTATTACCGCAGGTAACGCAAAATATCTTGAAACGATAGTTATTCCCGAGACCTACAACGGAAAGCCTGTTACCGCTATTCTCGACAATGCATTTAACGGTGCAACAAATCTCCAAAAGATAACCATCCCCTCCTCAATCAAATTGGTTGGAGAAAACGCATTTGAAAATTGTGGAAAGCTTAAGTTCAACGAAGTTAACGGAGCACTCTACCTCGGTAATGATACCAATCCTTATCTTGTTTTGGTAGAAGCTAAGGAAACAACTATTACAGAATGTGTTATTGATCAAAATACTATCGCTATATGCAACGACGCATTCTATGATTGCACTAATCTTTCGGTTCTCACAATTCCAAAGAAGGTTACAAGCATTGGCTCCAGAGCATTCTACAATTGCTCGCGTATGTCATCAATCGTCTTGTATGAAGGCCCTGCATTTATCGGTGAGGAAACGTTCTACAACTGCGCAAGCCTTGAAGAAATAGCAATTCCCGCATCGGTTACTACCATCAGTACCTCTGCTTTTGCGGATTGTAAAGCTCTTAAGAAAGTAACCTTTGGAAATAACAGCTTGCTTACAAGCATAGGCAACTCGGCATTCAAGAGCTGCACAAGTCTCAAGTCTATAGAGATTCCCAAGAGCGTTGTCAACATAGGCGACCACAAGGCAAACAAAACAACCGACGGAGTATTCTACAATTGCTCTGCACTTGTAAGCGTTAACTTTGAGAGTGGCTCTGCTATTACGCAGATAGGAAACTATGCTTTTGATGCTTGCAAAAATCTTGAAAGCTTTGAATTTCCAAGCACACTTAAAAAGTTGGGTTATTCTTCTTTCAGAACCTGCGGTCTTAAGAACGTTGTTCTTCCCGACTCTCTTACAACTATTAGCCAGGAAACATTCTTCGGTTGTAGCGATCTCGAAACCGTCAAGTTTGGAAACGGCACAAAATCTATTGGTGTAAAGGCATTTGCAGGTTGCGCAAAGCTTAACAACGTAACTATCCCCGCTTCGGCAAACTATATCGGAACCAGTGCATTTTTTGAGTGCAAGGCTCTCACAGCTCTTGACGTAGAGGATGCCGAGAGATGGTACATTGTAAAGGGTTCTGAAGCTACTGAGCTTAAGACTAATGACGACTTTAGCGATCCCACGACCGCTGCAAAGTACGTAACCGATACCTACGACGATTATAGCTTCCAAAAAACGAAGTAATTAAATCAAAACAATTAATAACCACCGACAGCGTCGGTGGTTATTTTATTGCTTTTTAAGTATATTAATAAATTTGCCACCGCCCTTTTATTGACTTTTTTGAATTTTTGTTATATAATAAATATGTTTATATCAAAATTTTTAAGGAGCGTCAACATGGGATTTTTGCCGATTTCCAAAAAAGAAATAAATGAGCTTGGTTGGGATAGACCCGACTTTGTATACGTTAACGGGGACGCCTACGTCGATCACCCGTCCTTTGGTGCCGCAATAATTACCAGAGTGCTCGAAAATGCAGGCTTTCGTGTTGCGTTTTTAGCTCAGCCCGATTATACAAGCGCCGATGCATTCAAGGAGTTTGGCAGACCCAGACTCGGATTTTTGGTCTCTGCGGGCAATATAGACTCTATGGTGGCTCATTACACAGCCGCAAAGAAAAAGCGCTCCAGCGACTATTATTCGCCCGGCGGGAAAGCAGGTAAGCGTCCCGATCGCGCAACTATTGTTTATTGCAACAGAATTCGCGAAGCATACGGAGACGTACCGATAATCATTGGTGGACTCGAAGCCTCTTTGCGCCGCTTTGCGCATTATGACTACTGGTCCGATAACGTTCGCCGTTCTATACTTGTCGATAGCCGTGCGGGTATTCTCACTTATGG
>JAZLCC010000111.1:0-3568 GCA_045614065.1 Eubacteriales bacterium
GGTAATACCACAAGTGGCGTTGGAATCTCAAAAAAGACTCTTAAGGCTACCACAAAGGAGCTTTTGAACGGCTCTGTTGCGGTTAAGGATATAATCATCAACACCGCATACGAAAATCTTGACGTTATTCCCACCAACACCGCTCTCGCAGGCGCTGAATTCGATCTTTTTGAATTTGATGACAGCGAGTCCCGCATTAAGAATGCACTTGAAGAGGTAAAGGACTACTACGATTATATTCTTATCGACTGTCCTCCCTCGCTCGGTATGCTTACCGTAAACGCATTTGCGGCAAGTGATGGCGTTATCGTTCCTATGCAGTGTGAATTCTATGCACTCGAGGGACTTTCACAGCTTATGGTTACTATTAACCGTATTAAGAGAATGTATAATCCCGATCTCTCGATAACGGGTATTCTTATCACTATGTATAACGGACGCTTGCTTCTTTCTATGCAGGTTATCTCCGAGCTTCAGAAGCACTATGATGATAAGCTTTTCAACACCAAGATATCGAGAAACGTAAAGCTTACCGAGGCTCCCGGCTTCGGAAAGCCCGCTTATTATCACGATAAGAGCTCTAAGGGCGCAAAGGAATATATTGAGGTTGCTAAGGAGCTCACCACGAGAATTTGATTTTCTCCACAATAATTTTTTAGGAGGATACTATGGCAAACAAAAAACCGTCGGGTCTTGGCAGAGGTCTTGGCGATCTTCTTGAAGATAATACCCCCGATA
This sequence comes from Eubacteriales bacterium, assembly GCA_045614065.1. Taxonomy (GTDB): domain Bacteria; phylum Bacillota; class Clostridia; order Oscillospirales; family CAG-272; genus HGM12713. The sequence goes on from JAZLCC010000111.1 coordinate 739, forward strand.
TTCGTGAGAGCAGAAGCAAGGTTGCCGTTAAAACCGAGGGCGACGTTATTAAGATAATCCCCGAGGGAAGCACGAATTATCAAACTAAGGCGCTTTTTGAAACGCCTAAAAAGAATAAAAGCGTAAAAGCTAACTTTAAAAAGTGATATATTTTTGCTATTACGCAAATATATGAACAAACTATGAACAAATATTATAAAAGAAAACAGTAAAGGAAATAACAGAATGGCAAATACAAAAAAACCGTCGGGCCTTGGCAGAGGCTTTTATGATATTTTTAACGACAATAATTTAACCGATTCCAAAAAGGCTGCGGCAGAGCTTATTCGCATTTCTGCAATAGACCCTCGCCACGATCAGCCGAGAAAGACCTTTGAGCGTGAGGCGCTTGAGGCTCTTGCCGATTCAATTGCCGCTTACGGCGTGCTTCAGCCTATTATCGTTCGTGAAAATCCCACTGCTGAGGGTACTTACGAGATAATTGCGGGTGAGCGCCGTTGGAGAGCCGCAAAAATGGCAGGTCTTTCGGAAATTCCCGCAGTAGTTTACGACGGCGACGAGCTCCGCGCCGCGCAGGTTGCAATGATAGAGAACGTTCAGCGTGAGGATCTTAACCCCGTGGAAGAGGCGCTCGGCTACGGCGCGCTTATCGACCGCTTCGGTCTTACGCAGGATCAGGTTGCAAAGCAGGTTGGCAAGAGTCGCAGTACGATAACCAATATGCTCCGCTTGCTCGATCTTCCCGATGAGGTTCTTGAGCTTCTTCGCTCGGGCGAGCTTAAGGAGGGCCACGCAAGAGCGCTTTTGGGTCTTGACGATGAATCGCACATGATTCTTCTCGCAAACCGTGTTATAGCCTCCGGACTTTCGGTTCGTGAGGTTGAGGCGGCTGTTCGCCGTATGAATGCAGTTGCAGAGGAAAAAGAGGTTGTTATCGAGGACGCTTCTACCGTTCAGGTAAAGCTTCATATGAAGGAGCTTGAGAAGCGCGCTATGTCAACGCTTGGAAGAAAGGTTCGCATTTCGCGTTCCTCTCGCAAAAAGGTCGTTGAGCTTACCTATGATGACGATGCCGATCTCGAGGCACTTCTCACCTCTCTTTGCGGAGAGACCATTTTTGGCGAATAATGCGAATAATTTTGATTAAAAACAGTCAAATTTAGAAAGGAACTATACTATGTTAGACATTAAATATATCAAGGAAAATCCCGAGGAGGTCATTGCCCGCCTTCAGAAAAAGGGAAAAGAGGCTCGCGAGGAGATAGAGCAGATCTTGGCTCTTGATAACGAGCGCAGAAATCTTATTGCCGAGACTGAGGCTATCAAGGCAGAGCAGAACAGAACAAACAAGCTCATTCCTCAGTACAAGAAGGAAGGCAAGGACGTAAGCGAGATCTTCGCACGTATGAAGGAGCTTTCTGCAAAGACTAAGGAAATCGACGATCGTCTTAAGATTGTTGAAACTCAGTTTACCTCGGTAATGCTCGGACTTCCCAACCTTCCCGATACCGATCTTTTGGCAGGCGGTAAGGAGAACAATCAGGCTCTTCGCTTCTTTGGCGAGCCTAAGGTATTCGATTTCGAGCCTAAGAATCACGTTGATCTTTGCACCGATCTCGGTCTTATCGATTATAAGAGAGGAACCAAGCTTTCGGGCTCGGGATTCTGGATTTACCGTGGCTTGGGCGCACGTCTTGAGTGGGCTCTTCTCAACTACTTTATAGATACTCACATTTCTAACGGATACGAGCTTGTTCTCGTTCCTCATATGCTTTCCTACGAGTGCGGTCTTACCGCAGGTCAGTTCCCCAAGTTTGCAGATGACGTTTACTGGCTTGAAACCGCAGAGGATGAGCGCCGCCGCTTTATGCTTCCCACGGCAGAGACAGCTCTTGTTTCGCTCCACCGCGACGAAATTCTTACCGAGGCTGATCTTCCCCGCAAGTATATAAGCTACACTCCTTGCTTCCGTCGTGAGGCAGGCAGCTACCGTGCAGACGAGCGCGGAATGGTAAGAGGACATCAGTTCAACAAGGTTGAAATGGTTCAGTATACTCTTCCCGAGCAGAGCGATACCGCTTTTGAGGAGCTCGTTGCTAATGCGGAAAACCTTGTTAAGGGTCTTGGATTCCATTTCCGTACGGTTAAGCTTGCGGCAGAGGATTGCTCCGCATCTATGGCTCGTACCTATGATATCGAGATAAATATCCCCTCAATGAACGGATATAAGGAGGTCTCCTCTGTTTCGAATGCTCGTGATTATCAGGCTCGCCGAGGTATGATTCGTGTTAAGCGTGATGCTACGGGTAAGCCCGAATTCGTGCATACTCTTAACGGATCGGGCCTTGCTACAAGCCGTATTCTTCCCGCTCTTGTTGAGCAGAATCAGCAGAAGGACGGATCGGTCGTTGTTCCCGAGGTTCTTCGTAAATATATCGGCGTAGACGTTATTAAGAAGTAATTTTATGCCATTTTTTTGGGTCGCTTTTTGAAAAAAAGCTCCGCAAAAACTTTCATACGGGAAAGTTTTACGGAGTTTTCAAAGTGCGCTCGACGGTTGTGAGCACAATGTTCGCACTAACTCAAATGGATAGTTTTTTGTTTCGCTTTTTTCTCAAAAAAGCGAATGGGGTCTGGGGCAACGCCCCATATTATACAGCGTTTTCTTTTTGTTAGCTTTTTCTTTTGCGCTTACGGTGTCAAAAGAAAAAGCGGAGTATGGGTTAGATTTTTAAAAAATCAAGTTAAGGGAGAACCCTCATCGGGGGTTCTCCCTTGTTTTGCGCTTTTCATTAAAAATAATAAAATTTTCTATTTTGTGATTGTGTTA
>JAZLCC010000112.1:0-4139 GCA_045614065.1 Eubacteriales bacterium
CAAATTAAATGCAATAGAATTTTTCGGTTTTTGAAAAGTTTTTTATAAGATTTTTAGCAACAAAGCATTGTAAAATCAAGAAAATTGCGACGTATGCCTAAGTGTTTCACGTGAAACGTTATGTCTTTATACGCAAGGTTATAACAATTTCATTACTTGTGCTATCGATCTCAACCGTTGCTCGCTCCTTGTTTCTGTTTAAAAGCTTCACTCTACGCTCAATTCCTCGCAAAACAGAGCTTACGTCGCGCGGCATAGCAGATGTTTTGCTAATAGTATTACCCTCAGAGGAGGCTCCATGCAGAACGCTATCAACGTCAACTCTCTCGATATGCGCAGAGCATATACGCTTAACTAACTCCTTTCGATTGGAGTTATCGGTATTTCTAACTATATCAAGCGCAATATCCTCACTAACTCCCGAATTAATAAGTATTTGGCGTTCTTCAAAATCAAATTCGAGCAATAAAAGCTTTTTCAATGCGTCCTCTTGCGGTATAGAGATCCGTGAGCATATCTCCTCAAAGGATTCCTCGTAGAGCTCCGACAGGCGTTTGATAGCCGCCGATACCTCAAAATAATCAATATCGGAGCGTGAAATATTCTCAATGAGCGATAATTCCGCCGCAATGGACTCTCCGACGTTAAGTATTATGCACGGAACGTGAGTCTTTCCGGCAAGCTTCGCCGCGCGAAGTCGGCGCTCACCCGCTATTAAAGCATAGTCGTAGCTATCGTCAAATTCGGTTTTTGTTACGCAAAGCGGCTCAATTATACCGTACCTCTTTATCGAGTAGGCAAGATCAATAAGCTTGTCCTCGGCAAAATTATTGCGTGAGCGCATCGGATTCGGACGTATGGCATCGCACGGAACGTGGTATACTGCGCATTTCTCGACGATGTTTGTATCTGCATCGGCTATCATACTAGCCTTATTTCTTCTTTTTAACCATTTAACTGACATTTTAAACCTCCTTTTTGCAACGTTTCACGTGAAACATTGCTATATATAGAGATTATACCATCTTAATATTGCAAATATCGTCGAAGCGTGTAGGCATATTAAAAATTTTTCTTAGCAGCATAAAATATATCACACAATAACAAAAAGGAACGAAGAATATCAACAATTCTTCGTTCCTTTTAAATTTTATCTGCTTACAGTAGCTTTCAAAAGCTCTGCGCCGAGATTTTATATTCAAAGCGGCTTCTTGCTTATCTGCGAATAATGCCTTGGATATTTTGCTGGCGTGGATGCTATTTTTGATACTGATATTATCGTTCGGCTCTCGGACGTATCATCAGAGAGCAATTCAAGCTTATCTATGGCCTTTATCTCGCCGCCGCAAAGCTTTATCGCATTTTTAGCATCAATCGCCTCACGCTCGCCTTGCGAAGCTTTCATAGATACAAATGCGCCGCCAACCTTAACAAAAGGTAAGCAAAGCTCACTAAGTATCGGCAGAGCCGCTACCGCACGCGCAGTTGCTATATCAAAGCTCTCACGATATTCGTTTTTCTTTCCGTATTCCTCGGCACGAGCCGCCACGGCATGAATATTGGTGATGTTTAGCTTGTTTGCAGTATCATCTATGTATTTTATGCGTTTAGCTGTTGAATCGAGCGCCGTAATACCAAGATCAGGTCTAAATATTGCAAGCGGCAGACACGGAAAACCTGCGCCGCACCCAACGTCGATTATTTTTGCGTTTTTAGGTATATATTTTGATACCGTGAGCGAATCTACGTAATGCTTAAGAATAATAGCTTTTTCCTCGGTTATCGCCGTAAGATTCATAGAGGCGTTGACCTCAAGCATTATTCTTGTGAGCTCGTAAAGCTTTTCTATTTTATCGTCGCTCAAATCAACCTCAACCGAGTTTCTGTTGAGCGAGGATGTAAGTTCCTGTTTAAATTCAAGAAATTCCAAAATATTTCTCCTGTTGTGTTTAATGTTTCACGTGAAACCTTATCTTATTCCAAGGTATATCAAGAGCACCGATATATCGGCGGGGTTAACTCCGCTTATGCGTGATGCCTGACCTATCGTTAACGGGCGGAGAGCATTTAGCTTTTGCGCCGCCTCAATGCGAAGTCCCTTTATTGACGTGTAGTCAATGTTCTCGGGCAAGGACTTTAATTCAAGCTTTGCGTGGCGTTCAACCTCGGCAATTTGACGCTTTATGTAGCCCTCGTACTTAACGCTTACCTCAACGGTGTTGATAACTCTTGGGGGCAAAACGGGGCGTTGAGTGTCAAGCTCTGCAAGTATTTCATAGGTCATTTCGGGTCTGCGGAGCAAATCTGCAAGTGAAAAACCGCTATTTACCGCAGAAAGTCCCATTTTTTCAAGCAAAGGATTAATTTTTAAAGGAGACACGTGGGTTGTATTTAAGCGCTCTATCTCATTATTTATAAGCTCCTGCTTTTCAAGAAACGCCTTATATTGCTCCTCACTAACAAGACCCGCATCGTATCCCTTTTGCGTAAGACGTGCATCGGCATTGTCCTGTCTTAGGAGAAGTCTGTATTCCGATCTCGACGTCATCATACGGTAGGGCTCGTTTGTTCCCTTGGTAACAAGATCGTCAATAAGCGTTCCAATATAGCTTTCCGAGCGTGAGAGAATAAGCGGTTCACGTCCCTTAAGCTTCAAGGATGCATTTATACCCGCTATAAGGCCTTGCGCCGCCGCTTCCTCATAGCCTGACGTACCGTTAAACTGTCCCGCACCGTAAAGTCCCGAAACGCCTTTAAATTCAAGACTTGCGTAGAGCTCAGTGGGGTCAATACAATCGTATTCAATAGCGTATGCGTAGCGCATTATCTCGGCATTTTCAAAGCCGTCAAGCGAGCGGAGCATATCCTTTTGCACGTCAACGGGCAGGGAAGTGGAAAAGCCTTGAATATACATTTCCTCAGTGTTCTCTCCCATAGGCTCTACAAAGAGCTGGTGGCGCTCCTTGTCGGCAAATCTCGTTAATTTATCCTCAATTGAGGGGCAATAACGAGGTCCTGTGCCGTGAATTTGACCCGAATACATAGCAGAACGCTTGATATTCTCACGAATAACACGGTGCGTTTCCGAGTTTGTATAGACTATATGGCAGGGAATCTGCTCTAAATTATCAAAGTAACCATCCGGCGTGCTTTGAGCATAAGGAGTAATATTTTTCTCTCCGTCCTGTCTTTCAAGGCGTGAAAGATCGATAGATCCTCTGCGTACACGCGAGGGTGTACCCGTTTTAAAGCGCATCATGCGCACTCCAAGCTTCGCGATAGAAGAAGAAAGACCCTTTGAAGCAAGAAATCCGTCGGGACCCGCCTCGTAATTTACGTCGCCTATAAAGATTCGGCTTTCGAGATACGTTCCCGTGCAAATAATTACCGCCTTGCATCGCCATTCCTCGCCAAGATGCGTTCTAACTGCGCATACCGCACCGTTTTCGGTCTCTACCGAGACAATTTCAGCTTGAACGAGGCGCAAGTTCGGCGTTTGCTCGAGCGTGCTCTTCATAATTGCCTGATATTTCTTTCTGTCAGCTTGTATTCTCTTTGAATGCACAGCCGCTCCCTTGCCTAAATTAAGGGTTCTCGATTGAAGCGTTACTTTGTCCGCAGCTCGTCCCATCTCGCCGCCCAATGCGTCGATCTCGTAAACAAGATGCCCCTTTCCCGTGCCTCCGATTGAGGGATTACACGGCATATTTCCTATAGATTCAAAGGACATGGTGAAAAGAACAGTGTCGTTTCCCATTCTTGCGCCCGCAAGTGCCGCCTCGATTCCCGCGTGTCCCGCTCCTATTACCGCTATATCAGTATATTGAGTCATTCCCGACATTAAAAAGAGCCTCTTTTCCTAAATTTCTTCCTATATATTTTAGCAGAATTTATTTAATAAGTCAATAGTTATTGTATGCCACTTTTTTAGGTGCTTTTTTTAGGGTCGCTTTTTGAAAAAAGCTCCGCAAAAACTTTCATACGGGAAAGTTTTACGGAGTTTTCAAAGCGAGCTCGACGATTGTGTGTGCTATGTTCGCACTGCGCCAAAGGGGCAAATTTTGGACAAGCTTTTTTAAAAGCTTGCGCAGGTCAAGGGCGCGAAGCCCTTGGCGCTCTCCGCAGAGAGCGAAATTCTC
>JAZLCC010000113.1:0-3998 GCA_045614065.1 Eubacteriales bacterium
TAAAGTCTAACCTTAACAAGACCAACCTTCTCGCCCTTAGCAAGGAGGTAATCTATAACCTCTTCTGCGGTGTCGCAGATAGAGCCCATAGCGATCATAACTCTTTCAGCATCGGGTGCGCCGTAATAGTTGAAGAGCTTGTAATCGGTGCCGAGCTTTGCGTTAACCTTGTCCATATACTCCTCAACAATAGCGGGAAGAGCGTCGTAATATGCGTTACAAGCCTCTCTGTGCTGGAAGAATATATCACCGTTTTCTGCGGAACCGCGAAGAACGGGGTGCTCAGGGTTAAGAGCGCGTGCACGGAATGCTGCGATAGCATCCTGATCTACCATCTCTGCAAGATCCTTATAATCCCAAGTAGCAACCTTGGAGATCTCGTGAGAGGTACGGAAGCCGTCGAAGAAGTTGAGGAAAGGAACTCTTCCCTTTATAGTTGCAAGGTGTGCAACAGCGCCGAGGTCCATAACCTCCTGCGCATTGGTCTCAGCGAGCATTGCAAAACCGGTCTGACGGCATGCGTAAACGTCGGAGTGATCTCCGAAGATGTTGAGCGCGTGAGATGCAACTGCACGAGCAGAAACGTGAATTACGCAAGGAAGAAGCTCACCGGCGATCTTGTACATATTGGGGATCATCAAGAGAAGTCCCTGAGATGCCGTGTAAGTAGTTGTGTGAGCACCCGCAGCGAGAGAACCGTGAACAGTTCCTGCAGCGCCTGCCTCGGACTGCATCTCCATTACCTTTACCTCTTCGCCCATAATGTTCTTGAGTCCGGTAGCGGACCAAGCATCAGTAAGCTCTGCCATTACAGAAGAAGGAGTAATGGGGTAGATTGCGGCAACCTCTGTGAACGCATAGGAAACGTGCGCCGCAGCGGTATTACCGTCCATGGATTGTCTTTTTCTTTCAATAGCCATGTTAGAAAACCTCCGTTTATTATATTAAGATTATTGAAAAACAATTTCCACCCAATATGATACCACAAATCATATAATAAGTAAAGAGATTTTTTGAAATTTCCACACATTTTATAAAAATTTTGGCATTTTTTTAACAATCGAGCATTATTTTGGCGTTTTTTTGTGCTAATTTTGGATTTTTCCCCTCGCCAAAAAGGTTTATTTCATTAATTTATTTAATATCGCCCGTGCGCATAGATTTATTTTAAGATTTGTTCTAAAGCTCACCTTAAAAATTTCAAGGCTCACGCAAGCTTATTATCCTCACTATCTTCCCTGCTCCAAAAAACCGAAAAAGCCTTGTTCTACCGTTGAGTACGCAACAATTTTTAAATGTTTTTTGTTTTCTTTGAGTTGAGCGCTCAACATTTTATCAAAATTTACAAACAATTCATATTTTTTATGTTATAATGTGTTATAGGCTGAAATACGCCCAAAATACCCCTTAAAATCGCAATTTTAAGGGTTGAAAATCGCATTTTGACTAAGAGGAGCCACAAATGGAAAAATTCGACTTCAAAAATCTTAAATTTTCCAATTCTAAATCAAAAAATAAGAAAAAATCAAAAAATACGCAAAGCAAGGATAAAAGATTTCACAACGTTCGTGAAATGCTTGATTGCGTGTGCCGTGAAAACTCCACGAAGCCCGCTTTCTATACGAAAACGAGCGGAAAGTTCCGCCCGATCACCTTCTCGCGCTTGCGTGCCGACATAAGATCTCTCGGAGCGGCTCTTATGCACAGAGGTCTTGGCGGCAAAAAAATAATTCTTTTGGGCGACAACTGCTACCATTGGGCGCTCGCCTATCTTACGGCGCTCTGCGGTCTCGGCGTAATAATTCCCGTTAGCAAGGAAACTCCTACCGAGGATCTTTGCAATATAGCCAAGATTTCGGGCGCAGCGGCGGTCATTTACTCAACAAAATGCAACGATAAGGTAGACTCTCTCCCCAAAAAGCTCCAGAAAATAAGCTTTGACGAGCTTTCCACCCTCTGCGAGCAGGGTATGTCCTATTCCGACCGTGAGCTCCACGAATTCGATTCGATATCTATCGACGCCGACGCTCTCGCAACGATACTCTTTACCAAGGGCACCACGGGAAGCGCAAAGGGCGTTATGCTCTCGCAAAGAAATCTCAGCTTCTCGTTAAGTGGTCTTTCAATGGCTCTCCCCGAGGAAAACAATGGGGTTACCTTAGCCCTTCTTCCCCTGCACTACGCCTGCGAATCGATTGCGGGACTTCTCTATCCCCTAAGCCGTGCTTCTGCCGTGGCTTTCGGCGAGGGAATCAAGCTCGCTATGATAAACGTTAAAGAGATAACCCCCACAAGCATAGTTTGCAGTCCCTCTATAATCGAAAGACTTTACAAAAAGATATGGACCAACATTCGCAAGCGCGGAATAGAAGAAAAGGTTGAATCTCTCATTCGAACCACCGATTCCATCAAGATCCCATCTTTAAAGCAAAAGGCTAAGCGCAAGGTCTTCGCCGATATACACGAATCCTTCGGCGGAAAGTTCGAGCTCTTCATTGTCGGCGGCTCAATTGCCGACCCCGAGGCTATTTCGGGTATGCGTGCATTTGGTTTTAACGTAATTCAGACCTACGGTCTTACCGAAACCGCATCGGTTGCAGCAATTACGCCCAAGGACGATCCGAGAAATGATTCTATCGGCACCGTTTTCCCTATGGGAGAGCTTAAAATAGCAGAGCCGAGCCTTAGCGGTATTGGCGAAATCTGCTACCGTGGCGATAACGTAATGCTCGGATACTACAAGCAAGAGGAACTCAACCGCGAGGTTAAGCAAAACGGTTGGATCCGCACAGGTGATATCGGTTCTATCAATGCCGATGGCTACCTCACCGTTCTCGGTAGAAAGAAGAACGTGATCTGCACCTCACAAGGAAAAGCAATCTTCCCCGAGGAGCTTGAAATTCTCGTTTCTCGCAGTCCTTACGTTAAGGAATGTGCCGTTATCGGAATCAAAAACGCAGAAAATCGCACAAACGACATCGTTGCCGTAATATATCCCGATTATTCCTACTCAAAAGAGGCTCTCGGCGTATATTCCTCACGTCCTATGGTTCGTGAGAAGCTCACCTCTGTGATAGCCGAGGTTAACGCTCATCTTCCTCAGCACAAGCGTATTTCCTATTTCGTTCAGCTCGATGAGGAAATTCCCAAGAATGCCTACAAGAAGATTGAACGCCGCTCTCTTCCCGAATACATTCAGCGTGAATATCTCGCATTTGATGAATGATTTAGAGTCAATATAGGTTTTATGTGGGGGGGAAACTTTTTTAAAGAAAAGTTTTCTCCCCCACACCCTCTTTTCAAAGAACCGGACGTGATATATATATCACATTGTGCGTTCGGCGGGAAAGCATAAATTTTATTGTTTTTATCCCTCTCAGTCAGCTCCGCTGACAGCTCTCCCAAAGGGCGAGCCTTTTAATTCATCACCTCTTGCCGTAGTGGTGCAAATGTAACCATAGACGTCAATTTTAATTATTTTGAATAAAAATTCTAAACAATCCTCGTTCGTGTCATCCTGAGCGGAGAAAATCTCACGGTGTGAGATTTTCGCAGTCGAACCCGACCCAAGGGAGGGCGCGAAGCGGGATCTATAATGGATTTTCGTTGTATTTCCGCCATTTTGAGGCAAATCTAACCATAGCCTCCCTCCGCGAGGGAGGCTCTGATTACTTTTCACCGCCACGACAAGAGGGATGCATTTTAAGGCTCGCCCTTTGGGAGAGCTGTCAGCGTAGCTGACTGAGAGGGATAAAAAATAATAAACCGTGAGATTTTCTCCGCTCAGGATGACACGAAAGAGGTTTGTTTATGATTTTTAATATAAATAGGCGCAAAATAAGGGAGAACCCCCGACGAGGGTTCTCCCTCTTTATTTGCGTTGCAAATAAATTCACCCTCTCCTGCGTTTTTTGAACGATAGGAGAGTTTCGCCTTAATTGTTAAAATCACGATTAAGCTATGCCATCGAGTGCCAAATAAAATAATATCGCCGTACA
>JAZLCC010000114.1:0-3736 GCA_045614065.1 Eubacteriales bacterium
TCACGATTAAGCTATGCCATCGAGTGCCAAATAAAATAATATCGCCGTACATACAACGAGTATGGCTGTCGGCACTGCCGACGCGGAGAGCGCCAAGGGCTTCGCGCCCTTGACCTGCGGAAGCTTTTAAAAAAGCTCGACCAAAATTTGCCCCTTGGGCGCAGTGCGAACATTTTACTTTTTATCGTGGCAGTGATCGGTAAAGAAGCCGTTGAGGTCGATTTCAAGTGATCCGTTCTCAAGCTTTTTAAAGCCGATAGCACGGAGCAGACGTTCCTTCTCCTCGGTTTCTGCCGAGCCCTTATATATTGCATAATGAACTCCGCAGAGGTCGATAAAATTGAGAGTTCCTCTGCCGAGAACAAAGAGAGCCTCGAAGTCGAACGTATCGATAGCCGGGGCTATATCGTAGACAAGACCGCCTTCGGCAGTAAGCTTGAACTGCGACACGCCGCGGAGCTCGTCGTTAACGGTTGCCGAGTACGCCAAAAGATCGGGCTTGTATTCAACGCCGCATTTTTTGCAGATTTCCTCTTGCTCGGATTTTGATTGTATAGGTAAAACTTTAAGCATTTTCGTATTCCTTTGAGAGTTAATTTTTTTGTGATGCACGCTTGAGATACTCAATTTCGCTCTTGGTAAGATAGCGCCATTTTCCAACCCTTAGGTCGCCGAGCGAGACGTTGCCGAGCGAAACTCGGGTAAGGCGCTCTATTTTAAGATTACAAAGAGCGCACATTTTTCGTATCTGGCGATTTCTGCCCTCAAAAAGAGTCATCTTGAGCACGGTCGAGCTATCGTTTTGCGAGATAACCTCGGTTTTAACGGGTTGAATTACATATCCGTCGATGTCAAGCGGAGAGCGAAGCCTTGCGAGAGCCTCGGCGCTTGGCTGACCCTTTATTGTAACGTGATATATCTTTGGTATTTCGTGCTTTGGGTGGGTGAGCTTGTATGTAAGATCGCCATCGTTTGTGAGCAACAAAAGTCCGTCGGAGTTGTAGTCAAGTCTGCCAACGGGGTAGACTCGCGCACCAAGGTCCGAGAGGAGCGAGAGCACGGTTGTGCGCCCTCTTTCATCGGAAAGAGTTGTAATTACTCCGCGGGGCTTGTTTAGCAGAACGTAGGTCTTCTCCTCTGATTTAAGCAGTATGCGCTTGCCCTTGTAGATAACCACGTCGCTCTCGGGGTCTATACGAAGTCCTAAGGCTGCGACCTCACCGTTTACCGTTACCTTGCCGTTTTTAATTTCCTCTTCGGCGGCGCGGCGCGACATAACGGCGCAATCCGAAAAGTATTTTTGAAGCTTTACGGTTTCCATTTAATATCCTTTGTCGTATTATTTAATAAATGAGAATTTTTCTTTTTTTGCGCATATATCGGTGCTTGAAACAAGCGTTGCGCAATATTTTTTGTTTCCAACGGTCAAGGAGAGCTTGCCGAGCATCTGCCCTTGCTTTACGGGCGCTATGGCAAAGCGAAAGTGCGCCTCGACCTCTGCTTTTATATTATTTTCTCCTTTCAAAACAAGCGCTTTTATCGGCGTAAGATTTGTGGCGCTTGCGTAATCGCACTCTGCGTTTGAAAGAGGAAAATTATAAACGAATTCGCCCGCCTCATAGAAGGTTTTGTACTCGTAGCGGTCAAATCCGTAATCAAGCATTTTTGTGTGATCCTGCCAATCGTCGGGGGCGTTAAGCGTTACGGCTATAAGCGTAAGCTCGTCTTTTTTTGCCGCCGAAACAAGGCATCTGCCGCTTTTCTTGGTAAATCCCGTTTTCATACCGATTGCTCCGCTATATAGCGAGAGCATCTTGTTGTGATTTTTTAAAACACGAGTGCCGATGCCGTGTGGCTCCTCGGCTGTAGCTCCGAGCGGTATTTTTGCGCTTTTGGTAGAGAATATTTTTTGCAAAAGCTCGCTTTTAAGCGCCTCTGCCGAGAGCACCGCAAGGTCGTATGCGCTTGTGTAGTGGTTCTCGTCGTAAAGCCCGTGCGGATTTGTAAAATTCGTGTTGCGAAGTCCAAGCTCGGTAGCTTTAACGTTGCATTTTTTTGCAAATTCTTGGATGCTTCCCGCCGCCGCTATTGCGAGCGCCGTTGCCGCATCGTTTGCCGATTCCAAAAGCAGGGCGTAGAGCAGCTGCTCGACGGTTAGTATCTCGTTTTCAACAAGATATATAGACGAGCCCTCGATTCCCACCGCCTCACGCGAAATTTTAACGGTTGCGCTCGGCTCCAATATTTCGGATGCTACAAGCGCCGTAATTATTTTCGTGGTGCTTGCCATCGGCATTCGTGCGTGTGCGTTCTTTTCATAGAGGATATTCCTCTCGGCAAGATCAATAAGAATTGCGCTTTTTGCCGACACGCACGGCTCCTCGCTCTCCAAAGCACGGCAGGGAACCGCGCTAAAAAGCAAGGCGAAAACTAAAATTAAGCAGAATATTGTATGACGCATAGACACCCTCCCGAATATACGATATACAAAGTATATTCGGAAGCGTGCCGAAATTTAACCTGATTTAATTAATCTTCGTCCTTGGTGAAGATATCCTTGAGCTTTGCAATGATATCGGGTGTCTTTTCTACAAAGTCGGTTATCTGGTCGATGGGGTCGGGCGAGAATTTTGCATTTGCATTGATAAAGTCAACGTCGCCGTCCTTGTTACATACGAGGAAGCCCATGGGAACTACCGAAAGACCTGTTCCACCGCCGCCGCCAAAGTTCTGGCGAAGCGTGGGAGCCTGATCCTTTCCGTTGTAGTCGATACCGCCCGATGCGATACCAACCGACACCTTGGAAACGGGAATTATTACCGTTCCGTTGGTTGCGGGTACGGGGTCTCCGATGATGGTGTTCGCATCTACCATAGAGCGAATGCTATCAAGCGATGATTTGATTATCTCGGGAATTTTGTTTTCGGTTGCCATATTGTTAATTCCTTTCTTTAAGTAAAGAAAATATTTTTATTTTTTACGCTCAAGGCGTTTCATTTGATCCTTAATTGCCTTTTTGAAGGCCTTTGCCGTTGCTCCTAAAACCGAGCCCAGCGCTCTTATTATTCGAATATAGATCTCTATTTCAATATCGATCGTCGGCTCCTCGGCAAGAAAATCTACGCCTACCGAGAGGTCTTTTCCGCAAGGTAGCTTTTTTACGGTTTTCAGTCCGTCAAGCAGAGGGAAGAGCACGTTTATTCCCTCGGTTACCGCACCGTAGGTTATTGCCGTGCTTGCTGCATTGTCTGTTGCTACTATCAAGTGTATTCTTGACGCCTTTAGCCTTATCGAGCCTGAAAAAAGACGTATGAAATTTTTTACAAAGCTTATGATTATCGAGATGATAGAAAGAATGTCGTTTTTGCTAAGCTTTTTTTCCTTGCTCTTTTTCTTTTCTTCCGTATCCTCTTTCTTCTTTTTCTTCTTGAATATCTTTCTTTCTTTTTTTTGCTTTTTCTTTAATGAATCTCTTATCCTTTTCGCCTTTCGCTTGCTCATTGAGTGCTTATAGCGCTTTTTCTTTTTCTTCGTTGGATATAGCCTTATCTTTATAAAAAGTATCTTTAAAACTACGCATAGCGATTCTTTGTAGCTTATCCGTAGCGTTACCTTTGTAAAAAGAAGCAACGCAATGATTGCTACTATGCATAGTATTATTATCAGTGCCGTCATTGCTTCTCCTTTTTTGTTTTTTGGTTTTCTCGTGTGAAAGTTTTTGCGTGCCTTGTTAAAT
>JAZLCC010000115.1:0-5914 GCA_045614065.1 Eubacteriales bacterium
CGCTCGATAACGACCTCAATACGTCTCTTGCGGTAACGGCGCTTTACGACGTTATTAAGGCAGACACAACGCCCGCAACAAAGCTTGCGCTTATTGCAGATTTTGATAAGGTTCTTTGCGTTGGTCTTATAGCTGCGGCAGAAAGATTGAACAACGCAGAGGAAGAGGCGGCTCCCGCGGCTGATTCCGAGCTCGTTGCTTACGTAGAGGATATGATAGCACAGCGTGCGGCTGCAAAGAAGGCAAAGGATTTTGCACGTGCGGACGCTATACGCGCAGAACTTTTGGAAAAGGGAGTTACGCTTATCGATACCCGTGAGGGAACAAAATTTGAAATCAACTGATTTCTTATTATGATGCATAGCATTAAACTGTGAGGGGATTGCATGAAGACTAATATCAAAATTTTATGTTTGTTACTTGTTGCGGTAATGCTTATTCCTATGCTTTTTGCCTGTGGCGGAGAGGTTGACGGAGAGGATGGAAGTGATTCGGATATCGCAGACGGAACCGTTGATTACGAGGGTAAATTCCCGATTTTTAAGGATGGAGAGTACGTTGCCCGAGTAATAATGTCGGATACGGCGACGGATAGTGAAAAAGCCGTTTACTCAAAGCTTCGTACCTCGCTTGGAAATAAGACGAAGGTAAAGGTTAGCTCCTACACCGATTATTTAAAGAGCGGCGAGAGCTACAACAAAGAGGAGTTCGTTATTCTCGTTGGAAAAACGAACTATCAGGCATCCTCTTGGATATATGGCAGAACAAAGGCTGACACCTACGGAATGCAGGTCATTGACGGTAACCGATTGGTTATTTATTTTTCGACCGAGAGCGAGGGCTTGAAGCTCGTTAACGAGTTTATAGCAAAGCTTGAAACCGACGGAGAGGGATATTTCTGGATAGACGCTGACGTTAACGTTAAGAAGACGACTAATTTTAAGCTTGAAAAGATACCGAATTATTCTTCTTCAACTCAAACGGTTGATTGCGGTGATGATACTACTATGATTTACGCAAAGAATACGAATTACACAGCATACGATGAGTATTGCAAGACCTTAAAGTCAAACGGATATACCGAGTATTCCAAGCGTGATGACGTAAACGGAAATTATTACCGCATATACACAAAGGGTACGATGGCGCTTAACGTTTATTTTACGAAGAGCTCATCTTCCGTAAGAATAATTGCGGGCCCGCTTGACGATATTCCCACGAAGGACGTGGACAGAACTCCCGAAAAGAATAAAAAGCCCTCGGTTACCATGCTTGCGCAGGGCGAGGACACCGATTGCGGACTCGGACTTATAATCCATCTTGCAAACGGCAAGTTCATAATCTTTGACGGCGGATTCTCACTTTACGATCAGCTTTACAAAAAGCTTATGGAGATAGCGCCCAAGGGCGATAGAATAGTTATTGCCGCTTGGTTCGTTTCGCATCCGCACTACGACCATCAGGATGCCGTTACGTATTTTATACAAAAGCACGCAAGCTCGGTTGACGTAGAAAACATTTTCTACAATTACGGAACCTCGGATTATTATAAAAACGCAACCGAGGAGGGTAATTCTACGGGTCTTGAGAGCGTTACCGACGGCTTGGATAGCTTGGTAAACAGTAGCTTCGGACGTACCACAAGGATAATCAAGCCTCACACGGGTCAGGTCTATAATTTTGGCTCTGCGAGCGCAGAGATCCTCTACACGGTAGAGGACGTTATGCCCTCGAAGCTTGATTACGTAAATTCCTCGTCGCTTGTAGTACGCTTTAAGGTTGGCGATCAAACTATATTGGCTCTCGCCGACGCTACGCACACCGTAAGCACGATCCTGCAAAACACCTATGGCTCATATCTTAAATCCGATATAGTTCAGCTTGCGCATCACGGCACGTATCCGGGACACAAGAGTCTTTATACAAAGATAAACGCATCCGTGCTTTTGTGGCCATCGAATACCGCAAACGCAAAGGCGAGATATTCGGATGATGCGGTTCGTGAGGCGATAAACAAGGCAAAGGACGTATATCTTTCAAAGGATACCGACGTAACTCTTTATCTTCCTTATACAGTTAAAAACAATAAGGGCGATTTTCTTAAGAGTATAGGTAAATAATTTATATTAAGGAAAAATAAACGTGAAAAGATTAGTATCTATTCTTGTTGTATTGGCGGTGCTCTCGGCGTTCGTGCTGCTGATAATTCCGACTAATGCCGAGGAGATAGAGGGCGATGGAGCAATTCTCGGCTCGACGCTCTCAAAGGAGCTCCAAGCAAAGACTCCGCTTGAAAGCTACTATCCAAATTGGAACGATCTTATCAAAAGCGGTAATATGCGTGCGCAGTGGCAGAATGAGGTTTCCGATGATAAAAATAATTACGGAGATTATTTTACGGTGAACGCAACCGAGAGCTCTATAGAGTCGATCGCGCTTGAAAACGCAGAGGAGAGAGCGTATTATTCTACCGTTGATATGTATGAAATAAATGCGAGAACGTATTATGAGTACACCTTTGATGCAAAGAACAGCTCGCTCGATTCCACGGGCTACGCAGGCGTAATATTCGCTTACGATCACGGCTCGAAAATGCCGTATTTTCTCTACGGTTCTTTCCAAAACGCAAGTGAGAGCGAGGGAGTAAAAATAAGCTTTTGCGAGGGCACGCATATAGAAGAAGCACCGTCCGAGCAAATCGAGGCAAGTCCTTATATCGTTAAGGAAACCGACGGCTTTGGAAGATTCAAGGTTGTGATCAAGGGTCTTAGCGCAGAGCTTTATTATCTTGATATTGATGGAAGATTTATGTCCTTAGGTGAGCCGTTTGCTCTTGCCGAGGGCTCAAGCGTCTGCCTTGGAGTTTATAGCCGAGGGGGCAACGGAACTCTTGAATTAAAGAATTGCGAGCTTTCTGCGTTCAATAACGAGTCGGTTGCGATTTTAACGGGATGCTCGGTTGCCAAAATAGCTCTCGCATCGGCGCTTGACGTTGCAGAGGAAATAGTGCTTGCCGATTATACCGAAGATACCGCCACGACGCTAAGCGCTGTTTTGGGTGAGGCAAGGGCGGCTTATGCCGATCCCGATAAGACCGACGAGGAGCTCTCCGAGGTAACGTTGGATCTTACCAACGCACTCGCCTCTCTTAGATCCTTAGAGCAGGTTGAGCTTGAAAAAATGAAGACGGTCTTCCTTATTGCTCTTAGCGCAAAGCGTGAGAATACCGATAAGGTCTTCACCGATGCGTCTTATGCTGAATATTCTGCGGCGTATGATGCCATCGTTGCCGAAATAAACGCTATTGAGGATCTAAATACGCTTTATCTCTTTGATATAGCGGCTCTCAAGGTTGCCGCAGAGCGACTTCTCGTTGTCAACGTGCCAACTCTTGACGACGAGGCAGACGACGATTCCGCAGAGATTCCCGAGGTTGACGTTGATGCTGACGTTGATGTCGAGGAGGGAGATCCTTCCGAAGCGCCCACGCGAGGCTGCTTCTCTTCGATTTCAATTTCAGCCCTTGCCATTGTTGCAACCGTAGGCTGCGCTCTCGTCTTAAAGAAGAAGGATTAACAAAAAAGGAGAACCCTAAGGGTTCTCCTTTATTCGTATCTTTAAAAAGATAATCAATCCTTAATAACCTTTACAAATACAAGAATTTCGATAACTACGCCTGCGGTGGTGTAGATGCTGACAAGGCTTGTGATAGAGCCGAGGATAGTGCTTGTGAGGGTCTTTATAAACTCGGGAACTGCGGGAATAGCGGCGGTTATACCGATAATAGCGCCCAAAACAATGCCGATTATAAGGTTAGCAACGGCGTAAATTATAATACCCTTGGCGAGCTCCTTACCCGAATTTCTATACTGAAAGGATAAAGGGAAAAACTTTTTGAGAAAATTCATAATTGCCTCCAAAAAATGAAATATGTATGGGTATATTATATAACTGATTTTTAAAAAAGTCAATGGTAAAATATTTTAATTTATGTTTATGATTGACGGCGAGGCTTCGGTATGGTATAATTTATGGGTAAATAAATTTTTAGAGGGTCAAAATGAATTATTCGAATTTACATACGCATTCGGTGTATTCCGATGGAAACCACACACCTCGTGAGATAATTGAGAGAGCAATTGCGCAGAATATGACGGCAATAGGCATTTCCGACCATAGCTATACCTTTTTTGATACGAGATATTGCTTGGCGGAGGAGAAAAACGAGGCTTATATAAACGAGCTTCGCGCTTTGAAGGAGGAATATAAAAATAAAATAGAGGTTCTTGTTGGAATAGAGCTTGACGCATATTCCGAGGGATATGACCGCAAGGATTTCGACTATATTATAGGCTCCTGCCATTATATAAACTTTGACGGAGATTATCGCTCGGTTGATTCGAGCAAGGATGGCGTTCTTGATTCAATAGCAACCTATTGCGGCGGCAGTGCGCTTGAATTTGCTCGCAGATATTATAACACCTATTCCGAGCTCATAACTACTCTTCGCCCTGATATTTTGGGGCATATAGACCTTGTTGCAAAGCACGGGATCGTAGACGAGGAGTCGACCGAATATCAAAAAATGGCTGTCTCGGCTCTTGTTGACGTCCTTTCGGTTTCACCGTTTATAGAGCTTAACACGGGAGCTATTTCAAGAGGATATCGCAAAATACCGTATCCCGCACCCTTTTTGCTTCGTGAGATACGCGAGCGTGGCGCAAAATTGATACTCTCCTCGGATTCGCACTCGAAGGATACGTTAACGTTTTTCTTTGACGAATCTCTTGAGCTTTTGCGTGAGAACGGCATTAAGAGCGTGATCACCTATAAAAACGGAAGGTTTGAAGAGGTTGGAATAATATAAGTAAAAGAACGGATTTGTGAAAAACAAGTCCGTTTTTGTTTTTTTGAAAAGTGTTTTTTGCCAAAATCGGAAAAATAAAGTTACTGTTTTTTGAAAATGATTAAAAAAGTTCCGTTTTTGGAAAAATATTTGCCAAAATCTATTGACAAGGCAAAAAAAGAGGTGTATAATGAATCCGTTAGATAAATATTTTCGTTTTGAGGAGTAAAAAAATGGCTACTAAAAAGAAAAATGATATTTCGGTAAATCCTATTATAGATGCAGAGGAGAGAAAGAAGGCTCTTAAGACCTCGCTCTCACAGATAGAAAAGAAATACGGCACGGGCGCCGTTATGCGCCTTGGCGATAATGCGCATATGGAGGTTCAGGCGGTAAGCACGGGCTCGATAGCTCTTGATATTGCGCTTGGCATCGGCGGTGTTCCGCGTGGAAGAATCGTTGAGATATACGGTCCCGAATCCTCGGGTAAAACCACGGTTGCGCTTCACATAGTCGCAGAGGTGCAGAAGGCGGGCGGCGAGGCTGCGTTTATCGACGCAGAGCACGCTCTCGACCCCGAGTATGCAAAGGCTCTCGGCGTTGACATCAACAACCTTTTGGTTGCTCAGCCCGATTGCGGTGAGGATGCGCTTAACATAACCGAGGAGCTCGTTCGCTCGGGCGCTATCGATATCGTTGTGGTTGACTCGGTTGCGGCTCTCGTTCCCCGTCAGGAGATAGAGGGTGATATGGGCGCGGCTACCGTTGGCGTTCAGGCTCGCCTTATGTCGCAGGCAATGCGTAAGCTTTCGGCTATCATTTCAAAGAGCAACGCTATCGTTGTGTTTATAAATCAGCTTCGTGAAAAGGTTGGAGTTATGTACGGCAACCCCGAGACTACCCCCGGCGGTCGTGCGCTCAAGTACTATTCGTCCGTCAGAATTGACGTTCGCAAGGTGGATGCGCTCAAGACCGGCAGCGACATTTACGGCAACCCCACCCGTGCGAACGTCGTAAAGAACAAGGTGGCGTCTCCCCTCACCGCTGCCGAGTTTGACATTCTTTACG
>JAZLCC010000116.1:0-3702 GCA_045614065.1 Eubacteriales bacterium
TACCCCCGACGGCGTTGTGGGTAGCGCTACATGGTACAGAATACTCTTTTTATACAATGCAGTGAAAAGATTGAACGAGCTAAACTCCGAGGGAATAACCCTCTCCGACGTTACAAAGCAATATTCGGGCGAAAGCAAAATCGGCGACAGTGGAGCGCAAATCCAAAATATTCAGTATTTTTTAAGCTATTTAGCTGAATTTTACAGTGAGATCCCACAAATTAACATAGATGGCGTATTTGGCGCTCAAACAGAAAACGCAGTAAAAGCATTTCAAGCGCTTTTTGAGCTCCCCATTACGGGAAGAGTGGATCTTCCCACCTACGATGCGCTCTATCGAACCTATCTTGGTTTTATTCAAACGCTTCCATTTAAGTATCTTGACGGCGAGATATACCCCTACCCCGGAATACCTCTGCGCAGAGGAGCCGAAAGCGAGGTCGTGCGCCTCTTGCAAGAATATCTTGACTACGTTTCCCGTTTTATAAACCAAATACCAAGCGTATCCCCCACGGGATACTTCGGTCAGCGCACCGAAGAGGCGGTGATAGCCTTTCAACGTCTTTACGGCATAGAGCCAAACGGAACCGTAGGCGCACAAACCTGGAATGCTATAACCTCGCTTTATAACGACCTTTATATTGGCAACCGCCTCGGCGAGGGGCAATATCCGGGGTACGTTATCGGTCAATAAATCATAAGGAGAAGCTATGCAAGAACCAATCTATTTGCAGGATGCAATATTTAATCTTCAAAAATATCTCCGCGCCCTCTCGCTCGTTGACGAAAGAATAGAACGCCCGCCGCTCGACGGAATTTTCGATAGCGCAACAGAGAACGCAGTTCGCTCCTTTCAAAGAGCATACGGCGTTGGCAATAACGGACTTGTTGATAAAGCCACTTGGGATGCTATATATAAGGAATACAAGGCGCTCGAGGAATACTCCGACCTGCCCTTCTTCCCAAGCGAAGTGCCAAATTACATAGCAAGGCTCGGCGAGGAGAGCGCCTTCGTGGGAATAATTCAAGTTCTTTTGCGTGAGCTGTCGGCGGTTTACGACCTTTTCTCGTACGTCGAGATAAGCGGAGTATATGACACCGCCACCGAAAACGCTATACGCGAGCTTCAACGCGCATCGGGGCTATCGGTTACGGGAGAGCTTGATAAGGCTACGTACAAACGACTTCTTAATGATTTTTACGCCCATACATATTTTTAAAAATATTATAGGCGAATAAAATATCTCCATCGGCTCAATAATCAAATCACAAGATAAAATAAGCTTTTGGAAGGTTTTAAAATGGTCAACAAATTCACACAACGCGCACAGTCTGCGCTTAATTTGGCGCTTTCCTCCGCCCGTGAGCTTGGGCATAGCTACGTCGGCACGGAGCATCTGCTTTTAGGTCTTATTGGCGAGAAGGAAAGCATTTCACACAAGGTACTTACGGTAAACGGCGCAAAGCATTCAAGGCTTAGGCAAGCGCTTATAGACTATGTGGGCACAGGCACAAAAAAGGATATCTCGGCATCGGATATGAGCCCACGCCTTGCCCGAACGATAGAGAGCGCATCCGAAGAGGCCTTGCGAAGCGGAGCTCGCCTTATCGGCACAGAGCATCTGCTCTCCGCTCTTATAAATCAGCGCGACGCCGTTGGAACTCGGCTTCTTGAAAGCGAGGGAATATCGCTCTCCGAGCTCAGAGCCTCGCTTGTGGGATATATCGGCGCATACGATATGCAAAGCGCTCAAAGAAGTGCCGACGAGCCAAAAAGAAATAAGCTCCGTGCGCTCGCCACCTACGGAAAGGACCTCACGTCTTCGGCACGTCTTAAATTCACAGATCCGCTTATCGGCAGAGAAAACGAGCTTTCTCGCCTCGTTCGCATACTTTGCCGCAGGCAAAAGAATAACCCCTGCCTTATCGGCGAGCCGGGCGTTGGCAAAACCGCGCTTATAGAGGGTCTCGCATCTCTTATTGCAAGCGGAAGAGTTCCCGACTCATTAAAGGATAAGCGCATAATATCTCTTGATCTGCCCTCTATGCTTGCGGGCGCAAAATACCGAGGTGAGTTTGAGGATAGAATGAAATCCATAATAGAGGAAATAAAGCGCGCGGGCGACGTTATTCTCTTTATAGATGAAATCCATATAATCTGCGGAGCAGGAGCCGCAGAGGGCGCTATCGATGCCGCAAATATCCTAAAGCCTCCCCTCTCACGAGGTGAGATCCGCGTAATAGGTGCAACCACACTTGAGGAATACCGAGCAAAAATAGAAAAGGATGCGGCGCTCGAGCGCAGATTTCAGCCTATAACCGTAGAAGAGCCAAGCGAGGCAGAGGCCATAGAGATTTTAAAGGGTATTCGTCCAAAATACGAGCTTCACCACTCGGTAAAGGTTAGCGACGAGGCAATTGAAAGCGCCGTTCACCTCTCGGTGCTCTATCTCCCTGATAGATTTTTGCCCGATAAGGCAATAGACTTGATAGACGAGGCATCGGCAAAGCTCAACCTCTCCTCGTCTCTTTCCGACGAGAGATTTGAGGTAATAAAATATGAAAAGGAGCAGGCTATACTCGACGGCAGATTTGACGAAGCCTCGACTCTTGCAAGCAAGGAGCGTGCGCTAAGCGCAAAAAGCGCCACCGCCCTTGCAGAACCAATAGAAATAAGCACCCCAACACTCTCAACCAAGGATATAGCAGCTCTCCTCGCAGAGCAAACGGGTATTCCATTTTCTTCGATACTAAAGGGCGAGCACGACTCGCTTGCCAATCTTGAAGAAAGGCTTCAAGAGCGTGTTATCGGTCAAGATGAGGCAATAAAGCGCATAGCAGATACCGTTCGGCGCTCGCGTGCGGGAATACGCCAAAAAAACCGCCCCTGCGGCTCATTTCTTTTCCTCGGCGGAACGGGAGTTGGCAAAACAGAGCTCTGCTCCGCCCTTGCGCTTTCGCTCTTTAAAAGCCAAAACTCCTTTATAAGGCTTGATATGTCGGAATATATGGAAAAGCACAGTGTGTCAAGGATCATCGGTGCTCCCCCGGGATACGTCGGCTACGGCGAGGGTAGCTTTTTATGTGAGAAAATACGCAGAAACCCCTATTCGCTTTTACTTCTTGACGAAATTGAAAAGGCTCACCCCGACGTTTTGAATATCCTCTTGCAGATATTAGAGGACGGAATGCTCACGGATTCCTCCGGAAAGCGAGTGAGCTTCAAGAACTCTATAATCATAATGACGTCAAATCTTAATAGCAACGCCTCTCGCTCACGGAAAATATTGAGCTTTGGAGAGGAGGAATCAGATGACCCTCGTGCGCTGGACACTCTTAAGGATTTCTTTAGCCCCGAACTTATAAACCGTATAGACGATATTATCATATTCCGTGAGCTCGACGCATCCGACCTCTGCAAAATAGCCGAAAAGATGCTCCTTGAGCTATCCGAGAGAGCGCTTGAAAGTGGAATATCACTCGATATAGCGCCCTCGGTGGCATCATTTATAGCATCACGAAGCATCAAAAAGCGTCTCGGAGCACGTCCTATACGCCGTGAGATAATAGCCTCTATCGAATCTCCCTTAGCCGAGGCTATATTAAAATATCCCGACAAAAAAATTTTTGAAATTGCCGTAAACGGCGAGAGCATCACAATAGGATAAACCGATAAACAGGATTTTTGGCGCACATTTTCCC
>JAZLCC010000117.1:0-10358 GCA_045614065.1 Eubacteriales bacterium
CGAGCTCGCTTTGAAAACTCCGTAAAACTTTCCCGTATGAAAGTTTTTGCGGAGCTTTTTTCAAAAAGCGACCCTAAAGCACTGCTAAAATCAAAGCATAGCCTTGCCTGCGGAGAGCAGGAAGGGAGTAAGGTTTTTGAGAATATCGTCGCAAGACTCGGCAGAGGGCTTATCGCACCAGAGGCAGAATGCGCCACCCTTTACGGTGTGAGAAATCGGATCGAGTCTTATTTTTTTGTCGGGCGAATCGAAGGTATAGGCGTTCCACTCGTTAAGAAGCTGAGAGGGAGTTACGCCGTGCTTCATTTGCATACCGAGGATGTAATAGGTGTAATAATTAAGAAGATTATATACCTCATAGCCCTCGGAGAGGTAGCTATAGATATCGTTTTTGCCGCCGTTGGCGTAGGGGAGCCAATATTCTATCTCAATGCTCTTATCGAGCTTTACGACCGAACGCCAATCGGTGTCGCCCGAGCGAAGAACGTCATCGTTCCACATACGCACCGAGGTATAGCCGAGAGAGCGCATAAGAGAGGCGGTATCGTTCATATAGAGGAGAAATGCATCGTAGGCAACGGCATTCTCGTTTTGAGTTTTTTCCTTTGCAAGCTTTTCCCAATGCTCAAGGCTTTGCCATTTTGAGTAGGTGTAATCTATGCTCTCGCCAAAGCCCAAAAGCTCGTCGCCGCCGATATCAAAGCTCTTACATCCGAGCGAGCGGAATAGCTCGCCGTATTCTGTGAGGAGCGAGCGTGCAAATGCGACCGCCTCGGGATTTGCAATATCGATTCCGCGAGAGTGGCGCTTTTGCGCATCCTCGTTGGGAATGCTTGAGCCTTGAACGATTGCAACCTTTCCGTCCTTGTGAAAATAATTTCCGATGTCGGTATTGTAATGCGAGTTGTATTTTTTTACGGCGTAATTCATATGTCCGGGGGAATCAAAAGAGGGAATAACCTCCATTCCGTTCTCCTGCGCCATAGAAACGATATAGCTCATCTCGCTTTGAGTGAGAAATTTTGAATCGTTTTCGGCTTCGCCGCAAGCAGAGCCGTGAACGCAGAGGGTATGATCTCCACCTGCAAGCCAAGGATATTGCTTAGATTCGAGGCGAAGTCCCATTTCCTCTGAAAAATGAAGATATAGCGCGTTAAGCTGAGCCTCTTTTAGAATTGGCATAAGCTTTTCAAACCACTTGGGAGAAAAATATTTTCTTCCGCAGTCGAGAAAGAAAGCGCGCTCGTTAACGCCGTAGATGCTTTTTTTGTTTGTCATATATTAATCTCTTTCCTTTTTTATAAATGCTATACTCGAGATAATTGAGATAAGTGCAAGAGCCGAAATTGCCGTGCTTGAGAGGCAACCTCTCATTTTATTCTTAATTTCTTCTTTCGAATTGATTTCGCCGTCAGGCTTTAGAACTTCGGTAGGCTTTTGCGTTGAAGCGGGAGCTTCCTCTATAACCTTATCGGTATCCTTGGGGGGATTTTCCGTGCTTGTGCCACCGTTTTCGTTCGAGCCGTTGTTGGAATTATTGTTACCGTTATCGGGCTTGCTTGCGGGGGCTTGGAGCATTATCTCCGAGCCTGCCTCAAGATATTTTCCGTCCAAGGTATCGCTTATAACGCCGACGGTTATCGTCTTTCCGCTAATGCTTGACGGGAGAGTAAAGCTACCGTTAAAGTAGGTTATCGGTCCATTATCGATGCGATAGTAGAAGGTGAGCGACGGAGCTTGCACCGAGCTTGAATACTTGTTTTGCACGGTTGTTGCGCTAAGGTCCATCGTATCGCCGCCCTTGTAGGAGCTTTTATCGGTCTTGATGGTGATTTTAGGCTTGTCGGCCTCAACCGTTACGTTAACAAACTTTGTCAAGGGCAAATATTCGGGATTTTCGGGAGTAAACGTGATTTTCACCGTGGCATCGCCCACAACGTTGGGGATATTCTCGGGATTCGTGAAGCTCCAGACTCCTCTGATTTTTTGTCCACTGATACTGTCGATCACCTCGCCGCCTGAAATAGTTGAGCTTGAAAGGCTTTGACCGTATTTTATTGAGCCTAACGTGGGGAAGAATTTGATAATAGCATCACCGAGCTCTGTGTTTTCGGTGAAGGCCTTTATTCTTGCATTGAAGCGGTTTGCAACGTTTGACACCGTTGCGGTATCGTAAAATGCGCTATCGTTGATTGAAAAATAGGTTTGATCAGCCTTTACGTCCGACGTGGAAACAACGTTAAATCCGCTTCCGTTTGAATCACTGAAATTCGAGTCGATAGCAAGATATGCGTTTGTTTCAAAAAGAATTATAAAGGTATCGTTTTTGTTAAGAGCTACGGGCGTGTCGAGCTCTATTGTGGTATATCCCGCATTTTCGAGAGTGCCAGATTGAGTGTAGATCGGCTCGCCCTTGTTAAAGCCTTGCGGTGTGAGCTCAGCGGGGTTTACGTATATTGCAAGGTCGTAGTAAGCGTTTTTCGTTTCGTACGTCATAACGCTTATTGCCTTAAGGAGCTCGTTGCCCTTTGCGGTGAATATATTTGCCGCAGACGTCTTATCGTAGTTTGAGTAGGTAAGTGAAACGCCGCCGTCGTGCTGATAGTTGTTATCGTAAGCCTCGCTGTTTGCGGGAATTACGTCAAATACGGTTGCCGTCTTAACGCTCTTATCCTCATAGGAGATCCAAAAATATCCGTTAAGTCCCCAGCTGCTGCCCCAGCTGTTTTTAACGAGCCAAGCGCCGTTGCTTTGAGGCTTGTTGGTGCCTCTGAAATTGTTTCTTGAATAGTTATCATCCCAACCAACTATTGTAACGGCGTGGTTTGAGGTTTTGTCTGTATAGCAATATTGAGCCGAGGTCGCCGTGTTGAAAAACGAATCGTGCGAGTAGTAGGATACCTCTGCCGCACCGTAGGTGTAGATTGCCGCCTTGAGCTCCTCTATATCGGTGGGAAGCTCGTAGGTGTAGGCGTTTTTGAGGTAATATTCCTCGTTGCCGTACATAATGCTTGAATTGAGCGTCATAGATGGATTTTTTGTAAAATCACTGTATCGCGCAACGCTTTCGTCAACAAGTCCTATCCAGTTCGAGAAGGTGAAGATGGGAAGCTGAGAGTAGCCGCCGTGCTCGTAGAAGGGGGATTGAGTGCTAACCGAATCACCCGTGCCGCGTCTCTCGCCGTTGTATGCAAAATATGCAAGGTGAAGCTCCGAGAGGTCGGTGGTAAGCTTATTTGCTCCGTGGTTTTTAACCGCATCTATCTCACAGCAGGCAATAGCCGCAAACGCCCAACAGTTTCCAAAGTCGCCCTGAGATTTTACGGCGGTGGAGTATTGCACGTTTGAGGGATCGTTGTTATATGCCGTTGGTATCGCTTCGGCACTCGCCGTGAATGCAAGTGCGCTTCCTGCAAACGCCGAGAGCGTTAGAACGAGCAAAACGAGAATAGATATTATTCTTTTCATATATATGTTACCTCTAAAAATAGGTTATAATTTATATAAGTATTATATCATAATAATAATGAAAATACAAGGGTAAAAAGATTTTAAAGTGCTTGAAAAAGGAAAGATAATGTGTTATAATAAATTATATATGCGAAGATTTGCATGATTTTTTTGGAAGGAGAAGCTATATGAGTACCGACGGGTGTTATCGAAGTATAAAAAATCTGAATAAAATTCCGTTGGCGTGTATTGCTTTTTGTATTCGATAAGCAATCTTGACCTGCGGTAAGGGGGTAAGAAAATGCTTGAAAATGAAGAGAAAAATAATCTTGAGCCCGAAGAGGAGCGAGATTACAGATCTGCGATACTTTCTATAATTCGCGGAGATAATGACGATGAGCTTTTGCGTGAGCTCTTAGAGGATTATCACGATAACGATATTGCATCGGTTCTTGACGATCTTGAGAGCGAGGAGCGCGAAAGACTTTTGCGTGTTCTCGGCAGCGATGCTATGTCGGATATTCTTCCGTTTACCGACGATGCGGCAGAATATATTGCCGAAATGGATGCGGACGAAGCGGCGGATATCATTGAGCAGATGGAGATCGACGATGCGGTTGAAACTCTTGAAGCGCTTGACGAGGAAACGAGAAACGAGCTTCTTGAGCTTATCGAGGATGAGGTCAAGGAGGAGATCGAGCTTATCGCATCCTACGACGATGATGAGTTTGGTAGCGCTATGACAACGAACTTTATTGTTATTGAGCGCACGCAAAATATTAAGGGCGCTATGAGAGGGCTTGTGGCTCAGGCGGCTGAAAATGATAATATATCCACGATATTCGTTACCGAAAACGGCGAGTTCTACGGAACTATAGATTTAAAGGAGCTTATTGTGGCTCGAAATTCAACGCCGCTTGAGGAGCTTATATCACTTAACTTTCCCTTTGTTTACGCAAAGGACAGTATCTCTGAAAATATCGAGAGGATAGTTGAATATTCCGAGGAGCTTATTCCTGTTCTTTCCGAGGATAGAAGACTCCTTGGCGTTATTACCACGCAGGATATGCTCGACCTTCTCGATGCCGAGCTTAGTGAGGACTATGCAAAGCTTGCGGCGTTGAGCTCGGAGGACGATGCAAACGAAACTATTTTTAAGAGCGCATTTAAGCGCTTGCCTTGGCTTTGCGTGCTTCTTGTGCTCGGACTTATCGTTTCTGCGGTGGTTGGAACCTTTGAAGGCATAGTTAAGGAGCTTCCGCTTATAGTAAGCTTCCAATCTCTCATTTTGGGAATGGCGGGTAACGTTGGAACGCAGTCGCTTGCGGTTACCGTTCGTAGCCTCAGTGCCGATGAGCTTAGCGGAAAGGATGCCTTTAAGCTTATATTCAAGGAGACCCGTGTAGGACTTCTTAACGGATTTTTGATAGCGCTTTGCTCTGTCCTTATAGTGGGCGGATATCTCTGCATTCGCGGAGTTGCGCCGACAATGGCGTTTATGACGGCGGGATGCGTAGCGCTTGCGCTCTGCTTTGCAATGATGATATCGGGTTTTACGGGCGCGG
This sequence comes from Eubacteriales bacterium, assembly GCA_045614065.1. Lineage (GTDB taxonomy): Bacteria > Bacillota > Clostridia > Oscillospirales > CAG-272 > HGM12713. The sequence goes on from JAZLCC010000117.1 coordinate 5,016, forward strand.
GAATACCGATGATGTTCTCAAAGTTTGGTATAGACCCTGCAGTTGCGTCGGGTCCGCTTATTACAACGCTTAACGACCTTGTTGCCGTTTTGAGCTACTACGGTCTTGCATATCTTTTGCTTTTGAAATTGCCTTTGGGCTTTTGATCATAAAAATTTAAATTTTGGGGGAGCTTTATGAAAAGAGTTATAAAAAACGGTCTTGTATATAGAAATTCAAGCAGAAGCTTTCTCGAAATGGACGTTCTTATCGAGGGAAGAGAGATTCTTTCGGTGGGAGAGAGGGGAGCATTCGATAATATCGACGCATCGGTAACAGATGCTCACGGAATGCGACTTACCTCGGGATTTATAGACGTGCACACTCACGGAATTTGCGGAGTGGACTTTCTCGGAGCTACCGATGAAGGACTGAGGAGGGCATCAAGGGGATATCTTTTGCACGGTGTTACCACCGTTATGCCAACCCTTGCATCTGCACCTCTTGATGAAATGATCGCCTCGGCAAAGAAAATAGCCGATTTTTGTGAGGATGGCGGAGCTTCATTTTGCGGAGTGCATATCGAGGGCAGATACTTGAATCCTCAAAAAAAGGGAGCACACGCAATAGAGCTTCTCGCATCGCTCGATGCAAAAGAGCTTTCGCTTTTTGAAAGCGTTGGGCTTTCCGCATTGCATATAAGTGCGGCGCTTGAGCTTGATACAAGCTACGAGTTCCTAAAAAAAGCGCAGGATATCGGCGCTACCGTATCCCTTGGACATACTATGGCGACCTTCTCGGAATCAAGAGAGCTTGAAAAGAGGGGCGTTAGTGCATACGCGCATCTTTTCAATGCAATGCCACCCCTGCACCATCGCGACGGAGGCGCCGTGGCGGCGTGCCTTTTGGGCAACGCTTACGGAGAGGTGATATGCGACGGTATACACGTTTCTCCCGAGATGGTATTGCTTGCGTATAAGCTAAAGGGCGAGCGTATAACGCTTATTTCCGATAGCATGGAGGCAACCGATTGCCCCGACGGAGATTATTCTATTGCGGGAAATCCCGTAAGGGTAGAAAACAAGATCGCTCGCACTCTTGACGGAGCGCTTGCGGGTAGCACGCTGACGCTTGACAGAGCGCTTGCAAATCTTATGAGCTTTTGCGGTATTCGCCTTGAGGATGCCATTATATCGGCAACCGAATCGCCCGCAAGAGAGGTTGGAATTTTTGATAAATACGGCTCGATCGACGAGAATAAGATGGCTGATATACTCTTTATCTCGGCAGACGAGCTTAAAATAAACGCCGTTATGAAAAACGGCGAAGAGCCGATAACGCTCTGATTTTTACAAAGGAGGATATTATGAACGGTAACTCTGTAAAAAGTATGAAAATAAGAAAAAAGGAAGCTACCGAATTTTTGAACAAAAGGGGTAGACGCATAGAGCTTATATTGGTATCGATTATGCTCTTATTTGCCGCGGTTGCACCGTTGTTGGTTTATTTTTACGTTGGAAATATATTTATAACGTTATACAACGGATTGAATTTGAACGTTAGCAGTATGATAGAGAAGATAATTTCTATCGCAATAAGAGCGGTTGCTTGTATTTTCTCGCTTTTGCTCGTTATATTCGTTACCCTTCCTACCTATTCGGGATTTTTTAACTTTTCCTATAAGCTTTACCGCAAGGGAACTGCAGACGGCATAGATAATTTTGGCTCGAACAACGGTTATTTCCGTGCGATCTCAAGCGGTGGAGTTATATACGGCGTGCTTTTCCTTTCGCTCGTTCCGGTAGTTCTCCTTGTTGACCTCGGAAATCTTTTATATGACTTTTTAAAGGATACCGAGCGCATAAATAAGCTTTTAAATTCGATAAAGATCAAGGAAATATCGGATCTTCTCAAGGAAACGATTTTTGACGAGAGCGTTGCGAGCGTTTTTGCGGGCGTGTTCTTCCTTGTGATAGCGGTGGGACTCGTTTTAGGCTTTTTGGTATTTCTTCTTTTCAAGCCCTTGTTCCTCTTTGCATACTTTACGGCAAGAGGTGAGAAAAGCGGAAGCGCAATAAAGCTCAGCCGTGAGCGAATGCGCAGTGCACGCGCAAAGAAATTGTACGGTAGCTATATAAAGAGCTTTTTGCCCGCGCTTCTTCTCTCGGTGGTATCCTTGCTCACCTTATTCCTTATCGATACGTTTCCCAAAATGACGGTGGTTTATTTTGAAATTGCCGATGAGATAGTGTACGGAGAATGATCTCCAAAGGAAAATCTTAAAATAATTTTGAAAATTCAACTTTGAAAAAGAGGTTTAATATAATGAATAACATTGCAAAAGAGAAATTTTACATTACAACGGCTATTGCCTACGCTTCAAGAAAGCCTCACTTCGGCAACACCTATGAGGTAATAATGACCGACGCTATCGCTCGCTACAAGAGAGCGCGTGGCTACGACGTATTCTTCTGTACGGGTACCGATGAGCACGGACAGAAGATCGAGGATCTTGCAAACGGAGCGGGTATTACACCAAAGGCTTACGTTGACGGCGTTGCAGGTGAGATACGCGGTATTTGGGATAAGATGAACACAAGCTATGATTATTTTATCCGCACCACCGACGATCAGCACGAGGCTACCGTTAAGAAGATATTCAAGCGCTTCTATGACAAGGGCGATATATACAAGGGCAAGTATGAGGGCTGGTATTGCACCCCCTGCGAGTCCTTCTTCACCGAAACTCAGGCATCCGAGGGTAAGTGCCCCGATTGTGGCAGACCCGTTCAAAAGGCGAGCGAGGAGGCTTACTTCTTTAAGATGAGCAAGTATGCCGATAAGCTTATGGAGCACATCGAGTCGCACCCCGAGTTTATTGAGCCCGAGTCGAGAAAGAAGGAGATGGTAAACAACTTCTTAAAGGCGGGACTTCAGGATCTTTGCGTATCACGTACCTCCTTTAAGTGGGGCATTCCCGTTGATTTTGACGATCGCCACGTGGTTTACGTTTGGCTTGATGCGCTTACCAACTATATTACCGCTCTCGGCTACGATGCAGACAAGACCTATGAGGAGCAGAGCGAGCATTTTAAGAAATATTGGCCCTGCGACGTTCATATAATCGGTAAGGATATTCTTCGCTTCCACACCATTTATTGGCCTATATTCCTTATGGCGCTTGATATTCCGCTTCCCAAGAAGGTATTTGGTCATCCTTGGTTCAACTTTGGCGTTGAGAAGATGTCAAAGTCGAGAGGAAACGTTATTTACGCAGATTCTCTTGCAGAGAGATTCTCGGTTGACGGCGTAAGATACTATGCGCTCTCCGAGATGCCTTATGCATCTGACGGAAGCATTACCTACGACACAGTTATTAAGAGATACAACACCGACCTCGTTAACAACCTCGGTAACCTCGTTAAGCGTACTCTTGATATGCAAAAGAAGTACTTTAACAAAGAGGTTTTGGCTCCCACCGCTCCCGAATCCCTTGATGCAGAGCTTTGCGAGGCTTGCGTTAAGGCGTATAACGAGTACGTCGCAAATATGGATGCCTACCGCATTGCAGACGCTATCGACAGCGTTATGACTATGCTTTCGCGCGCAAATAAATATATAGACGAGACCACGCCTTGGACTCTTGCTAAGGACGAGAGCAAGAAGGAGCGTCTTGCAACCGTGCTTTATAACCTCTTAGAGGCTATTCGTTGGGGCGCTACAATGCTTTATCCCATCATTCCCGAAACGGCAGAGGAGATACTCTCAAAGCTCGCAATCGACGCTGTTGATTTTGAGACCATCGGTTCGGCAGATAAGTTCTGCGGTGTTAAGGCAGGCGTTGTTCTCGGAGATTCGAGAGTTATGTTTGCAAGAATAGACGAGGAGAAGATGCTTGCCGAAATCGAGGCGGAGCGTGAGGCTGCGCGTCTTGCGGAGGAGAAGGCAAACGCCGTTCCCGAAAAGCCCGAGGGCTGGGCTCTTATTGGCATTGAGGACTTTATGGGCGTAGAGCTTCGTACCGCACAGGTTCTCTCCTGCGAGAGAGTGCCCAAGGCTAAAAAGCTTCTTTGTATGCAGCTCGACCTCGGCTACGAAAAGCGTCAGGTGGTTTCGGGAATTGCCGCTTACTACACTCCCGAGCAGCTTGTTGGCAAAAAGGTTATAATCGTTGCTAACTTGAAGACCGCAAAGCTCTGCGGAATCGAATCGCAGGGTATGATACTTGCAAGTGGAGAAGAGGACGTTCGCGTTGTATTTCTTGCAGAGGATACTCCTCTTGGCGAGCGTGTAAGATAATTTATTATGTTGCTTGAAGAAATAAAAAATACCGATTGCGGATTTTTTGATTCGCATGCGCATTATTACGATGCTCGCTTTTACGGCGACGAGAATCCCGATGGCGCAGAGGCTCTTTTAAAGGCTCTTTTTGCGAGCGGTCTTTTAGGTGTTATAAACGTTGGCGCAAGCTATCACGAATCCTTAAGGGTCGTCGAGCAGGCAAAGCGCTTTGAGCGTGTTTATGCCGCCGTTGGCGTTCATCCCGAGGGACTTCTCAGTGAGGGAATGGGGTTCTCTGCGCAGATAGAGAATATCCGCTCTCTTGCGAGCGACCCTCAAAATAAGGTTGTTGCTATTGGTGAGATCGGTCTTGACTATTATTGGCGTCAGGATAACAAGGCAGAGCAAAAGGAATGCTTTGAGCTTCAGCTTTCTCTTGCCGAGGAGCTTTCCTTGCCCGTTATTATTCACGATCGTGAGGCCCACGGTGATTGCTTTGAGACCGTGTTAAAATATCCCCGTGTTAAAGGTGTTTTCCACAGCTATAGCGGCAGTGCCGAGATGGCTCGAGAGCTTGTTAAGCGTGGTTGGTATATCTCCTTTTCGGGCGTTGTTTCCTTTAAAAACGCCGCTAAGATCAAAGAGGTTGCCGCCGTTGTTCCCGATGATAGAATACTCATCGAAACCGATGCGCCCTATCTTGCGCCTCATCCCTTCCGTGGAAAAATAAATCATTCGGGCAGGCTATTTTATACCGCCTCTGCTCTTGCCGAGGCTCGCAATACCGACCTTCGCTCGATTTCAGCCTTGACCTATAACAACGCCAAAGCCTTGTTTGGAATTTGAGGCTTTTATATTGGGTTTTATGTGAGGGAGAACCCCCGACGAGGGTTCTCCCTCGTTTTTTTAAAAAAGCGACCCTAATTCCTAACAAAATCTAAACCCTACACCGCTTTTTCTTTTGACACCGTAAGCGCAAAAGAAAAAGCTAACAAAAAGAAAACGCTGTTTTTTATGGGCTCTGCCCAAACCCGCAAGCTTTTAAAAAAGCTTGACCAAAATTTGCCCTTTGGGTGCAGTGCG
>JAZLCC010000118.1:0-2099 GCA_045614065.1 Eubacteriales bacterium
ATTGCTCACGCGTTACTCACCCGTCCGCCACTAAATGCAAGACCGAAGCCCCGCATTCCGTTCGACTTGAATGTGTTATGCACGCCGCCAGCGTTAATCCTGAGCCAGGATCAAACTCTCTAAAAAATTGTATATTATCTCGGGTCGCCCCGAGTTAACATCTTCTTAGAGCTATTTATCTTAGCTTTCTTTTACTTTTTCGAGTATTACTCTTGTGTTTTAACGAGATCTTTTGCACTTTCAGTGCTGTAAAAAATCTTTGTTGTTCAATTTTCAATGATCAAGTGCCTCAAATGAGGCTGCGCTCTCGATAAGGCGCTTGATTATTATAACTCATTTAAAGAAAAATGTCAAGTTGTTTTTAAAAAAAATCTTCATTTTTGTTGCTTTCTAAGTTTTCATCGCTTTTTTACCAATTTCAATGTTGATATTTGTGCAAAATGCACTATAAATTAAACAAATGTAAACAATGGTAAAAATATACCGTTTCTATTGACACTCGATTTGGTTGGTGATATAATACTTTTAGCACTCAAACAAGAGGAGTGCTAACGGAGGATAATTTATTATGAAGAGAAAGCAATTCAAAACCGAATCACAAAAGCTGCTTGATATGATGATTAACTCGATTTACACGCACAAGGAAATTTTCCTGCGCGAGCTGATATCAAACGCAAGCGATGCTATTGATAAGCTTTACTTTAAGTCGCTGACAGATGACAATATATTAATAGGAAGAGAAGATTACGCAATCCATATCAAAAGAGATCCCGATGCGCGCACACTTACCATATCCGATAACGGTTGCGGTATGAGCGCCGAGGAGCTTGAAAACAACCTTGGCACTATTGCAAAAAGCGGCTCTTATGACTTCAAACGCGAAAACGGCCAGGATAGCACCATTGACATAATTGGTCAATTCGGCGTGGGCTTTTACTCCGCGTTTATGGTAGCTGATAAAATCACCGTGCGCACCAAGCAATACGGCGAGGCCGTCGCACACATCTGGGAGTCAGAAGGAGTGGCGGGTTACAAAATCGGCGAATGCGACAAGGAAAGCTTTGGTACAGAAATAATTCTGCACATCAAGGAAGACAAGGACACAGAGAATTACTCCGAATTTCTTGACGAGTACAGAATCAAGGCACTTGTTAAGAAATACTCCGACTACGTGAGATATCCCATTAAGATGAACGTAACCAAAAGCGTGCCTGTCGGTGAAGGAGATGAATACGAGGAGAAATGCGAGTGTGAAACCCTCAACAGCATGATTCCGATATGGAAAAAGGCAAAGAGCGAGGTAAGCGAGGAAGATTATAACAATTTCTATAAGGAAAGATATTACGATTTCAATGCCCCCTTCCGCACGATAACGCAAAAATCTGAGGGTACGGTCAGCTACAACGCGCTTCTCTACATCCCCTCGCACACACCGTTCAATTATTACACAAAGGAATACGAAAAGGGCCTTGAGCTTTATTCCAGCGGTGTTATGATTATGGAAAAATGCAAGGACCTATTGCCCGATTACTTTGGATTTGTAAGAGGACTGATTGATTCAGCAGATCTTTCGCTTAACATATCCAGAGAGCTTTTACAACACGACAGACAGCTCAAAATTATTGCAAAGGCAATCGAGAAGAAGATAAAAACAGAGCTTGAGGGGGCGATGGAGAAGGACAGAGAGGGCTACGAGAAATTCTTCGACGAGTTTGGACTCCAGCTTAAATACGGAGTTTACTCCGATTACGGCATGCACAAGGATACTCTCAAGGACCTTTTACTCTTTAAATCATCAGAGGGAAAATATCTCTCGCTCAAGGAATACCGCGAGGCTATGACCGATGAACAAAGTGCAATATACTACGCATCGGGCGAGAGCGTGGAAAAAATCGAAATGCTTCCACAGGTCGAGGCAATAAAAGAGCGCGGCTTCACAGTGCTATACCTCACCGACGATGTGGATGAGTTTGCGCTTAAAATACTCGGCAGCTATAACGAGCGGGAATTCAAAAACGTAACAAGCGAAAAAACCGACCTCACCACCGACGAGGAAAAGCACGAGATTGAGAAAAAGAGCCAAGACTATGAAAACCTGC
>JAZLCC010000119.1:0-4629 GCA_045614065.1 Eubacteriales bacterium
AAAAAATAGAAAAAAAAAAAAAAAAAAAGAGATCGTAGTCGCCCCACCAGCTTTATTGCAGGTCCACCAACTCTATCCGCCTTAATTTTCAATTTTCAATTTTCAGTTCTTATTATCCCCCTCATACAACCCCAAATCAAACCTCAAACTCCATAATGCCAAAGCAAGAGGGTCTATGGAAGGTGAATGGATCGGTTAAAACAGGACTCCAAGAGAGATAATTCGATGGCTTGGTAAGATCGGCGCATTTGTAGCAATTAGCGCGTATAGTCTTGCCCTCGGTTATTTCAAAATTCGGGAAAAACCTAAGAATGAGCTTATATGGTATACTGTAGAATATCTCCCAGCCCGTTTGAGTAAGGCTTGCATTGGGGCAAAAAAGCTTAGCGCCCTCGGGATTAATAAGACGAGTGTGATCGCTCAAATTTCGACCAAATCCGAGATAAAGACAAAGATTTGAGTTAAATTCAATATTAAAATAGCGCTCATCATTCTCCATAGGCGAGAAGAAAAATTCAAGACAGCTATCCTGATAGGGAGCGCCGAGAATATCGGTTTCAACAGCTCTCACGTCATCGTTTTCCGACCAAAGGTGAATATTTATTCCCTTCTCATCGTAGCATATCTGCGCAAACGCCCTTATATTATCGGGAGTATCGAGGTATTTGTTTGTCATTTCAAGAGCATCGATCCGAGACCAGTCGATATCACCCGTTACCTTTTTAATTTTATAGTAATTCATAGCATTTCTCCTTAAGATAGTAAAATAATTATATAATACCAAAGGATATAAGTCAAGAGCTTTAAGATTTTTTAAAACATAAAGAAAAATGCTTTTTCATTGACTTTCAATTAAAATTGTGATAGAATATCTTATATAGATACAAAAAAGCGAGGCAATAAAATGAAGCTTAGAATTTGTTTGAAAAGATTTTTATGCTTGCTTGTAGTATGCGCAACGTTGCTTTTGACCTGCGCTTGCGAGCTTGACGATATAGGAATAGAATCGGGAGAGGAAACGGGCACACCAAACGGCGCAAGCGCCGAAATAGTGGTTTCAAGCGAACCGTCATTCCGCATAGTCTATTCTTCGGCGTACAAAACGCAGGCAAAGAAGATAGCGGATAAGCTTATAAAGCTTGATAAAAGCTACGTTAAAGATTCGGGAAAATATGAGCTTGCTCTTGATACCGAGGTGCCCGCAGACGGCACGCCCGAAATTATAATCGGAATCACTAATCGAAAAGCCACCGCAGAGGCGAAAAAGCTTGTTAGCAGTAAAAAGAATTACTACGCAATCTACGTTACCAACACCGAAATAGCACTTTACGCAAACTCCAAAACGGGAATTGACGCAGGCATCACCGCCCTCTTAAAGAAATTCTCCGAAAAGGACGGCAAGGTAATATACGATAACTCTAAGGGAAATATCACGGGTAAATATACGGTTGCGGAAAAGGAAACAACGGCAATTCAGGTTTCTCCCATAGCGGCAACCAGAACGCCCGAAAAAACAGATATCGATGCAACCAAGCTCTTAAACGCACTCAAGGGTGCGGCGGGCTCCAAGGCATACAGTATTGCAGTTTCCACCACCGAAGGAATTCAGGTAGCAAAAATAAGAAATACAGACCCACAAAACTCCTACTCGGTTTCAAAGGTATTCTGCGTTACCGCAATAGGAATGCTCTACGATGAGGGTAAAATAACCCCCTATGACAAGATAGGCGATATCTTCAAGGACGAAATCAAGGCGTACGGCATAGATGAGAACAGATGGAAGAATATCACCGTTCACGACGTTTTAAGACACGAGGTTGGATTCAAGCAAGGCGGACTCCTCGATATCGATGCAGATCCAAGCTTGCTTAATAAGCACGATGATTTTCTTAAGGTAGTGCTTAGCTACGAGCTTAACGGAAACAAAAGCTATAAATACACCGACGCGGCTTATTACCTTATTTCAAGAGTAGTATCTAAGGTTAGCGGACAAAAGCTCGACGTGTATCTCAAATCCCGTCTCTTCGACGTGGCTGGCTTTCAAAATTATAAAATAGTAAAATGCCCGCAGGGTTATCCGATAGGCGCAACACAGTTCTATTTGCGCCCCGACGATATTGCAAAGCTCGGTAGAATCTACCTTAACGGTGGAACCTACAACGGCAAGCGTATCATCTCACAAAAGTGGGTAAATACGGTAATCGAGAACGGATATGAGCTCAAGCCCGACTACAACGGCTACGCAAAGGGTGGTATGAGAGGTCAGTATATCTACGTTAATTTCGAACACAACGTGGCAGTCGCATGGCTCTCCGAAACCGACGGCGGAACAGCAAACCTCTATGATAAGCTTAAGGAATATTTGCCGTAAAATACAAATATGAATATATAAAACCACCGCCGCTCTGCTTTAGGGTCGCTTTTTGAAAAAAGCTCCGCAAAAACTTTCATAAAGGAAAGTTTTAGGGACTTATCAAAGCGAGTTCGACGATTAAGAGTGCTATGTTCGCACTGCACCCGAGGGGCAAATTTTGGTCAAGCTTTTTTTAAAAGCTTACGCAGGTCAAGGGCGCGAAGCCCTTGCCGCTCTCCGCAGAGAGCGAAACTCTCCTATCGTTCATAAAACGCAGGAGAGGGTGAATTTATTTGCAACGCAAATAAAGAGGGAGAACCCTCGTCGGGGGTTCTCCCTGATTATGCATTTATTTTCCAAAACGGCGGGAGCAAGCCCCCCGCCCTACGGTGTAATCCCATTATAACACAAATCGGCAGAGAAAACAAATTCTCTGCCGAAATTTATTGGTGTATCTGTAAGGGGGTGGCAGTTCGCCCGCAAAAACAGTGAAATTTTCCCTTTATCCACATAATTTTGCTTAAACGTATTGATTTTATAAGCTATTAGTGGTTTAATAATAGTAACTAAAGGATAAAATTAGGGGGGCTTATGGCTACATATTATATTTCGACAAGCGGATGCGACACAAATGACGGTCTCTCACCCGCAACACCGTGGCAAAGCATACAAAAGATAAATTCCTCAATTAAATGCGGTGATACGGTTTGCTTTAAGCGCGGAGAGAGCTTTTTCGGCAAGATTCGCGCACCCAAGGGTAACGATACACAAACGCCAACAACGTACAAATCCTACGGCGAAGGCACAAAGCCGATAGTAAGCCAATACAAAACGGCGCACAACGATGCGTGGGAATCGATTGGAAATGACGTTTGGCGAATCGATCTTTCCGACGTAAGTAAATTTGACGGAAACGTGACGGAGCTCGACACAAACGTCGGCTTTATGAAGGTAAGCGGAAACATTAAGCCGTGGAAGCGTTTTGAGCTTGATAAGCTCTCGGAGCAATGGGATTTTTACAACGACAAGCAATACGTTTACGTTAGATCCAACGAGAACCCCGCCCTTCTCTCTAACGATATAAAATTTGCATGCAATATAATTTGTATGCCGTTCGCCGATAATATTTTGGTAGAGGATATTATTTTCACAGGCTCGGGAGCGCACGGAATAAGCGGTAGCGTTAATCACGCAACGGTGCGAAATTGCGAATTTCACGAGTTCGGCGGCTCGGAGCTTACCACGCATTTCCGCCCGGGAGTTCGCTACGGAAACGGAGTTGAATGTTGGACAGATTCCTCTGACGTCCTCGTTGAAAATTGCAAATTTTCAAATATTTACGACGTCGCGCTCACTATGCAGGGACACGATGTAACTCGCGGATGGGTAAATATAACCTTCCGAGGTAACGTAATATGGAACTGCCAGCAAGGCTTTGAAATATGGTCAAGAGGCGAGTTTGAGAATACAGGCTTTCAAAATTGCGTGTTTGAAAATAACGTATGCATAGACACCGGCTACTCTTGGGGCTACGACGTGCGAGGAAATAAGCATTGCTCAGCTCATCTTTTGATCTATGATCTGGAATGCCCGCTTTGCGATATAACGGTAAGAAATAACACCTTCTGTAACGTAAGCGTAGCGCCGATATTCAAATCAGGCGGCCCCGCAAATATGCCGAGCGACTATAAAATATCGGGAAACCTGTTCTTCATAAAACCGAATCAAGAGGTAATATACCGCAAAGGCTTTTCCGATGAGGAATACGGCGCCTTCTATAAAAAACTCGCAAAAGAAAACAGCATAGTAGAATCGGAATTTTTTATGCCGATTGAAATCAATTCATAAAACACAATTTTAAAGGAGATATATATGAAGCTCAAAAAATTTTTCAGTATAATTTTAATAACCTGCCTTTGCGCACTTTCAATTTCATCTATCGCTTTTAGCGCAAGCGCAGGAACCTCCGAGATAGAATTATTACAGATCGCTCTCTCACATTTAAAAGATGACGTAAACGAATTACAAGACTTAACAGAAAATTATGGCACAATTATAGAGGGATCGCAACAAGAAATAGAGCTTTTGAAAGCCTCTATAACCGATATCGAAGCGAAAATAGTTGCACTTAACGGCTCTTTAGATGAAATCAATACAGGAGCAATTCAAGAAGTAACCGAAAAAATAGCAAAGCTCGACGATGACGTTAAGGCGTTCGAAAAAAACGTAAACGATAAAATCGCCGCACTTGAAGCAAAGGATAAGGAGCTTACCGA
>JAZLCC010000120.1:0-2784 GCA_045614065.1 Eubacteriales bacterium
TGAAGAACGGCAACGATATCTACGGTAACCGTGTAAGATGTAAGGTCGTTAAAAACAAGGTGGCTCCCCCCTTTAAGACCGCAGAATTCGATATTCTTTACGGCAAGGGAATTTCTCGCTCGGGCGAAATTATCGATTACGCTATTTCGCTTGATATTATTCAAAAGAGCGGTTCGTGGTTCTCTTACAACGGCGAGCGTATAGGACAGGGTAAGGATAACGTGCGCAAGTTTATCGAGGGTAATCCCGCGCTTCTTGCAGAGCTCGATGCAAAGATCCGCTCTCAAAAGGATCAGATCGCAGACACCATTGAGGAGTTCGAGCTTGACGAGGACGACGACGATTTTGATATTCGCACAATGGACGAGGATATTTGATAGATGACCTTTAGTGTTACCTCGGTTTCTGCGGGCGGCATCGGTGAGATAATAGTTTCCTTTGACGTCAGAGAGGGCGAAAAACGCTCTACGTCGCGCTTTCTCATCTCGGATGAGGCCTATACTAAGCTCTCGCTTTCCGTTGGCATGAGCGATATGCTGACCTATGAGGCGGTTGAGCGTGAGGCTTATATATACGGCGCATACAAGCGTGCTATATATCTGCTCGGCTTTTCGGCGTCCTCACGTCGCGCGCTTTTTAGAAAGCTTGTAAGCAAGGGATTTGATCCCGAATATTCTCGCATAGCTCTTGATAGACTTACCGATAACGGGCTTCTTTGCGAGGCCGATTCGGCAATACGCGAGGCGGAAAAATGCGCCTCGAAGCTTTGGGGCGAGGAGCGGATTCGAGCTGACCTCTTTGAAAAGGGCTACTCCGATGAATCTATTGCAAGCGCATTTTATGCTCTTGAGGATTCGGGAGTCGATTTTGACGAGAATTGCCTTGCGCTTATAAAGAAAAAATACTCCTCTTTACCAACCGATAAAAAGGAGCTTCAAAAAATAATCGCTTCGCTTATGCGTTACGGCTATTCTCTCTCTCAAATAAAAAGGGCAATAGCTTTGGGAAGATAAGATAAAAAGATAAAAGGGACTGCTTTGAAGAGAATTTTTCGACAGTCCCTTTGCTTTTATATAATATAAATTAAAATGAAATTAAATTTTCTTTAAAACCTCGGGCAGAGAGTCGATGATATCGCTCGCCATAAGAGAATATTTTGAAAGTCGCTTTGCGCCTAAGTCTCCACAAAGACCGTGAACGTAAACGCCGAGAGCTGCGATCTCGAGGTCTGCTCTTCGACTTTGCGCCAAAAGCCCCGCTATGATTCCTGCAAGAACGTCGCCGCTACCTGCAGTTGCCATTCCGTCGTTTCCGCTTTTGTTTATATAGATCCGGGTGCTTCCGTCGCTGACGATGCTTTCGTGATCCTTAAGGACGCAAATGAGGCTGTTTTCCTTTGCGTAAGCGTAGGCAAGCTCCTTTGGGGACGTTAGTATATCCTCAACGGAATATCCCGTAAGGCGGGAAAATTCAAGCGCGTGGGGCGTGATTATTGTGCCCTTGGTATATTTTTTTAAGGCCTTGTGCTTTGATATTACGTTGAGTGCATCGGCATCAAGCACAAGAGGTGTTTTTGCCGTGTCTATATTGCGCAGAAGCGTTGCGATAAGCTTTTGCGAGAGGTGGCTTGTTGAAAGACCGCATCCCGCAACAACGGCGCTTGCGCGCGCAAGCGAGGATAGGAGCAATTCCTGCGCATTGGATTCGTTGTAGGCGGTAACTATCGCCTCGGGGAGTGTTGATTGAATTATAACTCGGTTTTCTTCGGGCGTAAATACCTCAACAAGTCCTGCTCCCGTGCGGTATGCGCTCTTGGCGCAAAGATATGCGGCGCCCGACATTCCGCTTGAGCCGCAGACGCAAAGAAGTCTGCCGTAGTCGCCCTTCGAGGAGCGCTCGCGCCTCTTTGGCAAAAGCTCGCAGGGCAGAGAGTCAAAGGAAAATTCGGTGAAATCGTATTTTTCGGTCATAGTTATCTCCGTTAATGCTTTATTACCTATATTTTACCATATATAAGGCAAAAAATCAAATAGTAGCGCCAAAAAAGAGTAAAAGAGAGAAATAAAATCTTTTGCGGTAAAAGAATATTTTAAAAAACCCTTGACAACCGAGGGAAAATCTATTATAATATTAACTGTCGCATTTTGTGTCAATAAAAATAGCAGGCAAAAATTCTGAAACGGAGGAAAATATGGTCGTTGACGTTGCGCCCCTTCTTAGAGGAGAGGTTAAGAAAATTGATATCGACTATACGCTCTCACCCGAACAGATAGACTCGGTAAGCTTTGACGACGCGCAGGTGGTTGGCGTTTTGACCGACAACAGCGGATATATGCGTTTAAAGCTTAAGGCAACTCTTTCCTATCACGGAGAGTGCGCAAGATGTCTTGCTCCCGTAGACGGAGTTTTCTCTCTTGACTTTGAGCGTACCGTTACCACCGAGGGTACTATCGACGAGGAAAGGCTTGAAGAGCTTGAGGACGAGTACGTCGTTCTCGATGGGCACGAGCTTTCGGTTGACGATACCTTGTGTGAGGAGCTTGTTTTGAGCTTCCCGCAGAGATTGCTCTGCTCGGAGGATTGTGAAGGGCTTTGCCCCAAGTGCGGAAAACCCAAGCGTGAAGGCGATTGCGGTTGTCCGACAAAGGAGATAGACCCAAGACTTGCGGTTCTTGCGCATTTTTTTGATAATGACGACGAAGAAGACAAAAAATAATTTTAATATAAACTGAAAAAAGGCTAACGCTTTTGAGGAGGTGTAACTATGGCAGTACCGAAGAGAAA
>JAZLCC010000121.1:0-10110 GCA_045614065.1 Eubacteriales bacterium
GTTAGCATCGCCGTCGATCATCGTTTCGATGAACGCCTTGTTGGCCATATCCATTTCCTTCTTGCAATCCTTATACTTGAAGGGCATTTCCTTACCGCCTACGATACAGTTAAGCTCTGCAAGGTCAGCGGGAACGGTCCAGTCAAGGGTTATGTTGGAGAATGGAGCCTGAGTACCCCAACGGGAAGGAGTGTTTACGCCGTAAATAAAGGACTCGATGCACTTCTTTACCTGATCGTAGTTAAGGTTGTCCACCTTAACAAAGGGAGCAAGGTATGTGTCGAATGAGGAGAAAGCCTGAGCGCCTGCCCACTCATTCTGCATGATTCCGAGGAAGTTTACCATCTGGTTGCAAAGAGTTGCCAAGTGGCTTGCGGGAGCAGAGGTGATCTTGCCCGTAACGCCGCCGAGACCCTCTTGAATAAGCTGCTTCAAGGACCAGCCTGCGCAGTAACCTGTAAGCATAGAAAGATCGTGGATGTGAATGTCAGCATTTCTGTGCGCATTTGCTATCTCGTCGTCATATACCTCGGAGAGCCAATAGTTTGCCGTAATAGCACCCGAGTTGCTGAGAATAAGACCGCCGACAGAGTATGTAACGGTAGAGTTCTCCTTAACTCTCCAGTCAATGTTTTTAACGTAGCTATCCACGATATCCTTGTAGTCAAGAATGGTGGATTTCATATTACGGAGCTTTTCTCTCTGCTTACGGTAAAGGATGTAAGCCTTTGCAACGTCAGCATAGCCTGCCTGAACAAGAACCGATTCAACGCTATCCTGAACGTCCTCTACGGAGATAACTCCTTCCTTTATTTTGGGCTCAAAGTCAGCCGTAACCTTAAGAGCGAGGAAATCGATTATAGATGGGTGATACTGCTTTTCCTGCGCTTCGAATGCCATTTTAATAGCGTCGTTGATCTTTTTGAGGTCAAAATCAACAACTTTTCCGTCTCTTTTTAAAACTTGATACATTTATTTCTCCTTTTCGACATTTTTTGTATTTTTCTTCGCTTTTAAATTATACCTTAAAAAATGGCAATTGTCAATTGTGAGAAATTACAATATATTGGGTTAAAAATCGGCATTTATCACAACATATTGTGTAAAAATGCCGATTCGGATACAATATTTAGATGCCGCGCAAAGCGGTTATGGGGAGAATTTCCCTTGTGGAATCAAGGATTTCGAGCATTTCCGAGGCGGAATACGCCGAAAAGCCCGTTTGTATGGTGTCTCCCGAGTCAACGTAGGATTGCAGATAGTATTTTTTAGCACTGCTTATTCGTTTGGCGATATTCACTATATCTTGTGTTGTGTGAAGCTCACGAACAACCGTTGTGCGAAATTCATAATCGGGAGCCTTGGCAATAATTATATCAATGCTTTTTTCAACCTTCTCGGGAAAAACCTCAACGCCTGCGGTTAATGCGTATTTGTCCTTTGCGTTTTTTATATCCATAGCAACGTAGTCAACGAGCCTTTGGTCGAGAAGAGATTCAAGCTTTTCGGGAAAGCTTCCGTTTGTGTCGAGCTTTACGAGCAAGCCGTAGGAACGGATTTTTCTTATGAAATACTCAATATCGGTGCAAAGCAAGGGCTCGCCTCCCGTAACGCATACGCCGTCAAGCATGCCGCTTCGCTTTGAAAGATATGTAAAAAATTCTTCCTCGGATATGCTTTCAACCTCGCCCGCATTCAAAACAAGAGATGCGTTGTGGCAAAAGGGACATCTGAAATTACAACCACCCGTGAAAACCGTGCAAGCGAGCTTTTCGGGGTAGTCGAGGAGTGTTGTTTTTTGCAATCCTTTTATGTTCATAAAGATCTCCTTAAAGATAATTTAGCGTTAATAAAAAAATCACTTGATTTTTCGTTACTTTCGTGTTAAAATAATAAACAAGGTAAATTACAGTTACTGTTTACCTTGCTTTTGACTTTTTGGGGGTATAAATGCAAATAGGTGAAAAGATAAAAAGACTTCGCACGTCAAAGCTTATGACGCAAAGTGAGCTTGTTGGTGGCGAAATAACGAGAAATATGCTTAGCCGAATAGAAAACGGAGCGGCACAGCCGTCAATGGCTACCGTTAAATACATAGCCGAAAGACTTAACGTTTCCGCAGGATTTTTGCTTGCCGATGAGGAGGATGAAATACTTTATTTCAAGTCTGCCGAGATAAGCAATATCAAAAAGGCGTATTCCAATAAGGACTATTCGCTTTGCCGAGAGATGTGCTTGAATTCCGAATGGAGCGATGACGAGCTTATGCTCATTCTCGCAGAATCTACCGAGAAGGTGGCAATCGATGAATTTTCGCACGGTAATCTGCGCAGAGCCGCAGAGCTCTTTGATGAGGCGGTTGGCTACTGTAAGAGCACGGTGTATAATACCGATATGATAATGGCAAGAATAACCCGTTATTTTGAATATATGGTGCATATCTCGCCAACGCTTGACTCAAACGAGCTTGACGGAGACGAAAATATGCTTCCGTTCGTCAGAGATAGCTTTTGTATGTATTCCTATTTATTTATAAAGGGAGAAAAGGATGGATACAAGGAGCTCCCAATGCTCGGAGATGCTCTTGAGTTCCTTGGCCAAAGCTCTTACGGAATACATATTCAAGCAAAGCTTTTCGTTGAGCAGGGGAGATATAGGGAGGGGTATGATGCGCTTCATTTGCTCTTGTTCTCGGACAACGGTGAGCTCCCTGAGCCGATGCTTTATTTCGTTCTCGGCGATATAGAGCTTTGCTGTAAGGAGATAGACGATTTTAAGAGCGCCTATGATTTTTCAAAGAGCAGAATCGATCTTATGCAGAAGCTTTTAAGCTGAATATTAATCCTCGAACAAGGCAGATGAGTCATCGTTTGCCTTGTTTTTTTCTGCTTTGTCGGTTTTTTTATCTTTTCCGTTTTTGTTATTATTATCGGTGCCCGTATCATATGCAAATTTTTTTGCAAGATCGTAGAGAATATTGAAAACAAGAATAGCCACAAGGTATGCAACAACGCCGTAAATTATGTCCGCAAGGTAGTTTACGATCATAATCAAAACCTCGCCGACCATAGTAGGAGCGCCTGCTCCAATATCGGTTACAACTCTTGAGAGAACACGGAAAACAATTACTACGATGCTCGAATAGATGCTTGCACGGAGTAAGGGGTTATACCAGTTTACGTACTTCTTAATTGGTAGGATATGCTCAATTTTTCTTGTTTGCTTTCTTTTTGTTGTGTTCAAAAAATCCAAGGAGCGGAGATAGCTTTTTGCAACTATCGCAGAGATTATAAGAGCAAAGAGGAACTGTAAAAGCTCAAGAATAAAGTAGAATGAGAGAGATATCATATCTGCAAGTATCTCGGCTTTGGTTCCTATCGTTCCGTAAAGCGGAATGTTCATAAGCAGACGCGCCGGAATCTTTAAAATCAAGAGCGCTATATAAGAAAGCGAGATAAGCACAACGTGTTTTCTCTTTAAAAGAACGAGAGCGAATGCAACGAGTGCGTAGACAGCGCCGAATGATATAAGATCAAGCAGATCGGAAATATATTTCAGTGTAAGCGTGATAGCTGTTCCTTTGTAGACTGCATCGTTTTCAAGACTGAAATATATGGGGGTAAGACAGGTTATGTTCAAGATTGTCGGAATAAGACAAAACAACGCCAAGATAAGCAATAATATCTTGCTTATGCGTTTTTTGTCTATGGTAATAGGCAATATATCGTTCATTTTTATCCTCACAAAATAAAGTTGAATTAATTATATCACAAAAGACGCATAATGTGTTATAGATTTTGTAAATTATTTTGAAATATTAAGTTTTTCTTTTATTTACAATTTTTGCGGAATAAATATTGAAATAGGTGTTTACAAAAGGAGAAAAATGTAGTAAAATATATTTGTATATCGCAAAGCGATAAGGAAAGGAACTTTTTTATGGCTGCTCCAAAATACAAAAGAATTTTACTCAAGCTTTCGGGCGAAGCATTGGCTGACAACAATGGTATTCTCAATTTCGATTTTATTTCCTCTATTGCAGAGGTTTTGAAGAAGTGCATCGATGCAGGTGTTGAGGTCGGCGTTATAGTCGGCGCAGGAAACATTTGGCGAGGCAGACAGGGCGGTGAAATGAATCACACCCGTGCAGATCATATGGGAATGCTCGCAACCACAATAAACGCTCTTGCGTTGCAGGACACCTTTATTCAGCACGGACTTGATACGGTTGTAATGACCGCTGTTGAGATCAAGGCGTTTGCAGACCCCTATACTGTAAGAGGCGCCGTTGAGGCTCTCTCTAACGGAAAGGTAGTAGTTCTCGGATGCGGTCTCGGTTCACCTTATTTTTCAACCGATACGGCTGCGGCTCTTCGCGCGGCGGAGATAGAGGCTGACGCTATACTTATGGCAAAGAATATAGACGGCGTATATTCGGCAGATCCCAAGAAGGATCCAACCGCCGTTAAATATGACGAGATAACCTATGCTGAAATGATTGCCAAGGAGCTTGGCGCTCTTGATCTTACCGCTGCGGCGTTCTGCATGGCAAATGATATCACGTCCTACGCATTTGAGCTCAAGGATCCTATGAACATCTATCGTGTTGCGATGGGTGAGAAGATAGGCACCGAGCTTCACAGATAATAAAAAATAATAATTTACATACAATTTTACGGAGGTTTTACTTATGAAACTCGATACTAAAGAATTTGAAATCAAAATGCAAAAGGCAATAGGCGCATATCAGGAGAACCTTTCGGTTATCCGCGCAGGTCAGGCAAACACCGCCGTTATCGGTAAGGTTATGTTTGAATATTGGGGCACTCCCACTCTTATCACCTCAATGGCAGACGTTCGCGTAGTTGATTCTAAGACTCTTACGATCACTCCCTACGATGCAACAACACTTAAGGAAATGGAAAAGGCAATTCCCGCTTCCGACGTAGGTATTACTCCTACCAACGACGGTAAGATAATTCGTCTTATCTTCCCCCAGCTCACCGAGGAGCGCCGTAAGGAGCTTGTTAAGCAGGTTCAAAAGATGGGTGAGGATGCAAAGGTTGCAATCAGAAACATCCGCCGTGATGCTAACGATCTTTGCAAGAAGATGAAAAAGGATAATGAAATGACTGAGGATGAGCAGAAGGCATCGGAAAAGAACGTTCAGGATCTTACCGATAAGTTTATCAAGGAAGTAGAAGCAGTTACTTCCAAGAAAGAAAAGGAAATTATGCAAATCTGAATTTAAAATTATCAGGGCGAGGCTTCAAAAAAAGCGCGTCCTGATAATTTTTGAATAGAATAATACAGTTCGAATAGGAAAAAGTTAAAATGCTTTTTAAGAAAAAGGATATTAAGCCCGCAGAAATAAACCACTTGGCGTTTATTATGGATGGTAACGGCAGATGGGCGAAAAAGCGTGGCTTGCCTCGAGAGTACGGACATCGCGAGGGCGCAAAGAATTTTAAAACGGTAATGGAATATTGCGGAGAGCTTGGCATAAAGGCGACTACCTTTTACGTCTTTTCAACTGAAAATTGGAAAAGACCTAAAAAAGAGGTGGATGCGCTTATGAAGCTGCTCGACGAGTATCTTGATGAGTGTAGGGAAACTATGCTCAAAAAGGATGACGGAATAAGATTTATCTTCCTTGGAGACAAATCGCCGTTGCCCGTTACTCTGCGCCAAAAGATGGAGGCTCTTGAGATAGACACAAAGGATAAGCCGAGAATCGTCAACCTTGCCATAAATTACGGCGGTCGCGATGAGATAACTCACGCCTGCAATAAGCTTATAGCAGAGGGCAAGCGTAAGATAAGCGAGGACGATATCACGGGAGCCATCTATACAAGCGATTCACCCCCACTCGATCTTATAGTGAGAACGGGCGGAGACGTGAGAATATCTAATTTTCTTTTGTGGCAGGCGGCTTATGCCGAGTTTTACTTTACGGATACACTTTGGCCTGATCTTTCAAAGAAGGAGATCGATAGGCTAATAAACGACTTTAGCAAGCGCAACCGAAGATTCGGCGGCGTGTGAGGGGATAACAATGGTAAAAAGAATAATTACGGGAGCATGTCTTGTTATCGGATTGATACCCGTACTGATTTTTTCATATACTTGGATTTTTCCGTTGGTGATATCACTTATCAGTGTTATATGTCTTTATGAGATGATACGCTGTATGGGAATGCATAAAAAAATAGCTATGACTATGCCGCTTTATATTTTTGCGGCGACTTTTCCGTTTTTGTTAAGATTTTACGAAAACGATTTTTACGTTGCGGGCATGGCGGCAATTGCCGTTATATCCTACGTTGCATATATCTTTGCGTGGGTAATATTTTCAAAGGGAACTATCCAGTATACCGATGCTTCTGCAATGTGCCTTACGGCGTTTTACATCGTATTCGCGTTGAATATGATACTCTATATCAGAGACTACCCCGATGGACAGTATATGTATATTCTTATACTTATCGGCGCTTGGGTAACCGATACCTTTGCGTATTTTACGGGCCGTTTGTTCGGCAAGCATAAGCTTGCACCCGACGTAAGCCCTAAAAAAACCGTAGAGGGCGCTATTGGCGGAGTGGTGTTTTGCTCGATAGGCTTTGTTGTAACGGGACTTGTAATCAACGCATTTTTCGACGGCGTATCGCCTAACTATATTTATCTTGCGGTAAGCGGATTGTTGGTTGGCGTAATATCGCAATCGGGCGACCTTATAATGTCGGTAATCAAGCGCCATTACGGAGTTAAGGATTATGGCAATATTTTACCGGGACACGGAGGTATGCTTGATAGAATGGATTCTATGCTTGCGGTTGCTTTCGGTGTTGACGGCATATTGTTGTTCAGCTACCTTACGGGTATTAGTCTCTTTTAATTGAAGATTGACGGAGAGTTTTATGCAGAATATGCAAAATGAAAATATAAAAATATCGGTTCTCGGCTCAACGGGCTCGGTTGGAACTCAAGCACTCGACGTAGCCGAAAAGTTTGGACTCAGCGTTACGTCAATATCGGCAAATAAGAACGTAAGGATGGTCGAAGAGCAGGCGAGACGCTTTGACGTTTGCTCTGTGGCTATGGCGGATAGTGATGCCGCAAGCGATTTAAAGACACGCCTTGCCGATACGAATATCAAGGTTTATGCGGGAAATGACGGCGTTTGTGAGATGATAGCAAACG
The DNA here is from genome assembly GCA_045614065.1 of Eubacteriales bacterium. GTDB lineage: Bacteria > Bacillota > Clostridia > Oscillospirales > CAG-272 > HGM12713. The sequence continues at coordinate 7,201 of JAZLCC010000121.1, forward strand.
ACAGCGCAGAGACCGTAGTAAATTCAATCATAGGCGAGGCGGGACTTTTGCCCTCGCTCTCGGTTATCGATAAGGGCGCAAAACTTGCTCTTGCAAATAAGGAATCTCTTGTTGTTGCGGGCGAGATAGTAATGAAGCGCGCAAGAGAGAGAGGCGTTGAAATTTTGCCCGTTGATAGCGAGCACTCGGCAATTTTTCAGTGCTTGAAATCGGGCAATCAAAGCGAAATAAAGAAGATACTTTTAACGGCATCGGGCGGTCCTTTCTATGGATATTCAAAGGAAGAGCTTCATAAAATAAGCGTAGAGCGTGCGCTTGCGCATCCAACGTGGAAGATGGGCGCAAAAATCACCATCGATTCCGCAACGCTTATGAATAAGGGCTTTGAGGTTATAGAGGCGGTGCACCTTTTCGGTGTTCCCGCAAGAAACGTAGAAGTTGTAGTGCATAGCGAGAGTATAATACATTCAATGGTTGAATATATTGATAATAGCGTTATAGCGCAATTGTCGGTTCCCGATATGCGCCTTTGCATACAGTATGCGGTAACGTATCCGCATAGAGCCAAGGCTACAATAAATGAGCTTGACCTTTTTTCACTTTCAAAGCTCACGTTTAAACGCCCTGATACCGAAACGTTTGCATTGCTTTCTTGCGCGATAAACGCAATAGAGGAAGGAGGCGCCTTGCCTGCCGTGCTCAATGCGGCAAACGAGGTAGCGGTTGACGCATTCCTTAATAAGAAAATAGGATTTTACGATATAACCGAATCTGTATGCCGGACGCTCTCGGCATTAAATGCCGCAAAAAGCGTTCATTCGCTCGAGGAGATACTCGATTACGATAGAACGGCAAGAGAGTATATTTCGGGTGTGTTACATTTATAATTTAAGTTTTAGGAGAAGATATGGAGGCTTTTACAAGCGTTCTTTCTAACGTGGGTAACGTTATTTTTTATGTTATAATCATGGCGCTCGTTTTCGGCGTTATGATATTTTTACACGAGTCGGGGCATTTTTTTACCGCAAGAGCGTGTAAGATAACCGTTAAGGAATTTGCTATCGGAATGGGTCCTAAGCTTTTTTCTTGGAAATCAAAAAAGCATGATACGGTGCATTCCTTGCGCCTGCTCCCAATAGGCGGATACGTAAGCATGGAGGGCGAGGACGAAGCTTCGGAGGATAGCAACGCATTCTGCAATAAGCCTGTATGGCAGAGAATGCTCGTCGTTGTGGCAGGACCCTTTATGAATATTGTTCTCGGAGTTTTGTTGACCCTTACAGTGGTTCTTTGTCAAGGACCTCTCGGCTCTACCGTGATAGCACAGTTTAACGAAAATTCGGTATCTCACGAAAAGCTTTGCGTTGGAGATGAGATAGTTAAGGTTGACGGAACCTATGTTTTTTCGGGCAACGAGCTTTTATACGAGATAATGAATCAAGGCTATGAGCCTATCGACGTTGTGGTTAAGCGCGACGGAGAGAAGATACTTGTTGAGGACGTAAGCTTTGGAACTATTACCGATCAGGGCGTAGTCTTTGGCGATATGGATTTCAAGGTATTGCAAGAGGAAAAGAATTTTATAACGGTAGTTAAGCAAACGGCAACGCGAAGCGTTTCTACCGTGAAAATGATATATGATTCACTTATCGGAATGTTAACGGGACGCTTTGGAATCGAGTCGGTTTCGGGACCTGTTGGAGTAGCACAAACCGTGGGTGATGCCGCAAAGACCGATTACGTAAGCTTTTTGTATATCGGCGCAATACTCACGATAAACCTCGGAGTCTTTAATTTTATTCCGTTTCCCGCGCTTGACGGCGGAAGATTTTTAATGCTCTGCATAGAGGGAATACGCCGCAAGCCGATAAACAGAAATATCGAGGGATATATAAATTTCATAGGCTTGATCATTCTTTTTGCACTTATGATAGTGATTACGTGCAAGGATGTATTTAAGCTGTTTGGGTGAGATATGGATTACCAAAATATAAGACGCAAAACAAAGGAAATAAAAATAGGCAACGTGTTGGTCGGTGGCTCTTCAAAAATAGCCATTCAGTCAATGACTAATACCGACACACACGATAAGGAAGCAACTCTTGCGCAGATAAGAGCGCTTGAGGCTGTCGGATGCGATATCGTAAGAATAACCGTGCCCGATCTCTTGGCAGCGGAAACTATTCCGTATTTAAAGGAAAACGGCGTGAAAATTCCTATAGTTGCCGACATTCATTTCGATTATAAGGTAGCAATAAGATGCGCCGAGCTTGGTGTGGATAAAATAAGAATAAATCCGGGCAACATTGGCTCCGATGAGCGAGTTAAGGCGGTGGTTGATGCTTGTAAGCCAAGAAATATTCCGATAAGAATCGGAGTTAACAGCGGCTCTCTTGAAAAGGAAATACTTGCAAAATACGGTGCTCCCACGGCGGACGCACTTTGCGAGAGCGCAATGTATCACGCCTCACTTCTTGAAAAATACGGATTTTCCGATATCGTTATTTCAATCAAGGCTTCAAATCCTTATGAAATGATAAAGGCGAATCGCCGTCTTGCATCTATCTGCGATTATCCCTTGCATTTAGGTGTAACCGAGGCGGGTAGCAAGGAGATAGGCTCTATTAAGAGCGCTATCGGAATAGGTGCGCTTCTTGCCGATGGAATAGGAGACACTATAAGAGTTTCTCTTACCGATAAGCCGGAGGAAGAGATAACGGCGGCTAAAAATATACTTAGAGCTCTCGGCATAAAGGGTCAGAGCGGAATGGATATAGTAAGCTGTCCTACCTGCGGAAGAACCAAGATAGACCTCATATCTCTTGTTAGCGAGTTTGAAAGACGAGCAAAGGAGGAGGGCATCGACGAAAAGCCGATAAAGGTAGCGCTTATGGGATGCGTTGTAAATGG
>JAZLCC010000122.1:0-5989 GCA_045614065.1 Eubacteriales bacterium
AGTTGATCAAAGGAGCGTGAATTAAAATGAGTATTTCTAAAAAGCTTTTCGGCAAGCTTGCCGACGGTACTGAGGTGTACCGCTATACACTTAAAAATAAAAACGGAATGAAAATGAAGGTTATGACCTACGGCGGTACCGTTACCGAGCTTTGGGTTCCTGATAAAAACGGTAATTTTACCGATATAATCGGTGGATTCGATAATCTTCAAAATTATATCGACGCTCCCGGAAGCTGTCAGGGCGCTCTCATCGGTAGATGGGCAAACCGCATAGGCGGCGGAAAATTCAGCATTGATGGCACTGAGTATCAGCTTGGCGTAACGGCAAGCACGGGCAACCATTGCCACGGCGGCCCCGTTGGATTTAATAAGAGAATCTGGACCGTTGAGGTTATAAACGAGGAAGAGCCTGAAATAGCGCTCCACCTCTTCTCACCCGACGGTGATCAGGATTTTCCCGGTAATCTTACCGTAACCGTAACCTACAAGCTTACAAATGAGAATTCATGGTATATAAGATACGTTGCAACCACCGATGCTCCTACGATAATCAATCTCACACAGCACGCATATTTCAACCTTAAGGGTTATGCGGGCGGAACGATACACGATACCGAGCTTATGATAGATGCCGATAGCTATCTTGTAACCGATTGCAATCTTTTGCCCACGGGCGAGATAAAGAGCGTTGAGGGTACTCCCTTTGATTTCAGAACGCCCAAGGCAATAGGCAGAGATCTCGGTGAGGAGAATCCCGATCTTTTGAAGGCTACCAACGTATTCAACGGATATGACCATTGCTTTAATTTCAGCAACGTTACACGTGAGTCTGTAAAGAGAGCAGAGGCTTACGACGCAAAGAGCGGTAGAGTTATGGAGATGTATACCAATCAGCCCTGCGTTCAGCTTTACACAGGTAACTTCTTGAACGATGCAGAGCACCCCTTTAAGGGCGGATATAACCAGAGCGTTCAAACGCTTTTCTGCCTTGAAACACAGTGCATGCCCGATAGCATGAATCACGAGGGCTTCACAAACGGAATACTCCGTCCGGGTGAGGTTTACGATTACGTTACCGAATATAAGTTCTCAACCAAATAATTTTTTAAAAAAGCCGTCTTAAATTCACGTTTGAGACGGCTTTTTTGTTGAAAAAATATCATAAATTTTGTAATAAATAGATTGACAAAAAAATAGTGCTATGATATAATATATTATATATTTGCTTAAACATAATGAGGTGTAGAAAAATGGATAGAAAAACCGTTAAAATAATAGTTGGAGCTGCGGCAATATTCTGCTTTATTCTTGCAATCGTTGCAACTTTTGTTGCAATTCTTGCAGACCTTAATACTTTCGCCGCTATAATTCTTGGCATAGTTGCCGTTTGCTGCTTGGCACTTGCGGTTGAACTTGGATATTTGTTTTTACTTAATAAGAACGCAAAGGCAAACTACTTTCTTTATGATTCCGCAACTAAGAGAAACGTTCCCGTTAGCAAGTTGAGCTTTGCTGTTGTTAATGCAAGAACAGGACGTTACCTCTCTCACTTCGCAACTTCCGAGGGTAAGATTTGGAATGAAAGAGTGCTTGACACCGCAGAGATAGACTCTGAGTTCGCTCCTCTTATTGCGTACAAGCTTTTGTTCAGCCTTGCCGATAAGGATAGCGATGCAGGTTGGAATTGCCTTGAGAACGCTTCAAGCAAGACCGTTGTATTCCTTTGCGAAGCATTGAACGCAAACTCCGATTTTGAGTTCTCCAACAATTTTGGAAAAATGATGGCAGAGAAGCCCTTGAATATGCCTATGATAAGGGATTACCTCGTTAGAAATAAAAAGTACATTCAGAATAGAATGATGAAGTACGTTGTTGAAAACATAGAACTCTTTTAATTTGGCATAAGCAAAATACCGCATGTGGCTTTTTCTGCAATATGCGGTATATTTTTTATAAACGGAGGAAAATAGATGTATCCGTATGCGATAATTTGGGGTATAGACCTCTATACAATATTTTTGTGCGTAGGCATTATAGCCGCACTTTTGGCTTTTCGTCTTTTCTCGGACTACAGAAAGATGTATTGGAAGCTTCAAAATTTCACGATAATCACGGCTGTGCTTTCGATTTGTGGAGGCTACGGCTCGGCTGTGCTTTTCCAAGGCTTTTATAACTACCTTGACGATCCGTCAAAGGGATTTCAGCTTAATAACGGAACAGGCGCAACCTTTTACGGTGGACTTATAGGCGGAGCTCTTTGCTTCATGACTATATATTTCGGCGTCGGCGCAATTCTTTTTATAGATAAGGTGCACATAAAGAATTTCTTCTGCGTAACCGATATTGCTGCGGCGTCAATTGCGGTAGCGCACGCATTTGGCAGAATAGGATGCCTTATGGCAGGATGCTGCCACGGAGTTGAGACCGATGCGTGGTACGGAGTTTATTTTGTTTATCCGCAGATAAAGGCGGTGCCCGTACAGCTCTTTGAGTCGATATTCCTATTTGCACTCTTTGGGTTCTTCTGGTTTAGAATAGTTAAAAAGCAGAGCTGTAATCTCCCGCTTTATATGATGCTTTACGGCGTTTGGAGATTTATTGCAGAGTTCTTCCGTGCTGATGATAGAGGAGCAACGATAGTAAGCTTCTTGACTCCCTCACAGCTTATAGCCGTGCTTATGGTTATAGGCTCGGTGGCTCTTTTCTTGGGTGAGAGATATCTTGAAAAAAAGCAAAAGGCAAAGCTTTTGGCAGAGGAAAAAAGCGAGGATGGCGAGAATGACGGCTAAATCAAAGGCTCGTGTAATAAAGATACTTTTCGTTATTTCCTTGGCGGCATTGCTTCTAATAGAGGTTTTGCGCGCTACGCTTGACTTTGACGATCAGATATATTTATTGCTCAGCCGATTTGCGGGCGGAGCGGCGTGTCTTTTGTTTATGGTGGATTTTTCGTTTACAAGGGTACTTTTTCCGCTTGGCAATAAAAAAATACTTTTGCTTTTGCTAACTATCCCGGGATTTTTAATAGCAATAAATAATTTTCCGTTTGTTTCATACCTTGCGGGCGACTGTAAGATAACCGCAAGCGCCGAGAGCATTGCGCTCTATGCGCTTATCTGCCTTGGTGTCGGATTCTTTGAGGAGCTTGCTTTCAGAGGATGTGCGTTTATGCTCGTTTTAAAGAACAGAACGCAGAGCAGGGGAAAAATATTCTTAGCGATATTTTTATCCTCGGTGGTTTTCGGACTCATACATTTCGTTAATTTGTTTTTCGGAGCATCAATATTCTCGGTAGCGCTTCAAATATGCTATTCGGCGCTTATAGGCGCACTTTGCAGTATGGTTCTTTTGCTCACAAGAAATATATGGCTTTGCGTTATTTTGCACGCAACCTATAATTTCTGCGGTGGAATAATCGAAAGCTATGGAAGCGGAACGCAGTGGACACTCCCCGAGATAATATTCACAACGGTAATGGCAATTATCGTAGGAGTTTATTTCCTTGTGGTCTTTTTAAGGATGCCCACCAGTCTTGCAAAGGATCTCTTTTTGTCTGATACGGCGCACAATAAAGAAGCAGAGTGAATCGAAACTCGCTCTGCTTCTTAAATTTTGTAAAAATTATAATATTTATAGTAAAATTACCTTAAAATCTTGAAAAAAGGTATTGACAAAAATGCTTTATCGTGTTATCATAGTAAAGCGATAAAACGAAACCTTTTGGGAGGATAATATGGATTTAAGTGAAGTAAAGGGCTACGACCTTTTGGTAAAAGCTATTTTGTCGGTCAAAAATGAGGAGGAGTGCACAGCTCTTCTTGAGGATCTTATGACCATAAAAGAGATAAACGATATGGCGCAGAGAATGCTTGTGGCAAAGCTTTTGTCGGAGCAGACTGTGTATAACAAGATAGTGGAGGGTACGGGCGCAAGCACTACGACGATAAGCCGTGTTAACCGCGCATATACCTACGGCTCGGGTGGATACAAGCGAGCATTGAGCGAGATATTGGAGGAGAAAAAATGATTCTTTCGGATAAAGTTTTAAGAAATGACGAGCGCGCCGTTTATAAAATGCGCGAGCTTTACAGATCGTACGGATATCTTCAGTATAAGGTAAGCAAGTTTGAGGAGTACGATCTTTATGCAAAGAACAAGAGCTTTCTTGTAAGTGATAAGCTTTTGACCTTTACCGATACAAACGGTAAGCTTATGGCGTTGAAGCCCGACGTAACTCTTTCTATAATTAAGAACGTAGTTGCTAACGAGAATGATAGCTATAAGGTATATTACGACGAGAGAGTATATAGAACCGCAGCAGGCGGAGACGGATTCCGCGAGATAATGCAGACGGGTCTTGAGTCGATAGGTAAGATAGACGCTTTTGCTCAGGCAGAGGTAGTAACGCTTGCTATGAAGAGCTTGCAGAAGATCAGCGAGGATTACTTGCTTGATATTTCAAATATGAGCTTGCTTGAGGGCTTGCTTGAGAGCGCTAACGTAGATACGGCACTTATGTCCGAGTTCTTGGAGCTTATAGGTAGCAAGAATCTTCCCGCAATAAAGGCTCTTTGCGCAAAGTATAACGTTGCCGACGCAGACGTAGAGAGAATCTGCGCGGTGGCTTCGATGTATTTGCCGATAGATAAGGCACTTGCCGCTATAAAGCCTATTATTTCGGGCGAGAAGATGCAGCAGGCGTATGACGAGCTTTATTCGCTTTATACGATACTCGAGGCTTATGACGTTACCGAAAAGCTTTACGTTGATTTCTCAATAGTAAACGATATGAATTACTATGACGGAATCATCTTCAAGGGCTTTGTAAACGGAATTTTCGACAGCGTGCTTTCGGGTGGTCGATACGATAGGCTTATGGAAAAGCTCGGCAAGAAAACTCAGGCGATCGGCTTTGCGGTTTATCTTGATACTCTCGAGCGCTATGGAGACGCGGGCGACGGATATGACGTTGACGTGCTTCTCCTTTACAACAACGATACCCCCGCAAGCGACGTTATAAAGGCGGCAAAGGAGCTTGGCGAGGACGGTAAGACGGTGAGAACCGCAAATACGCTTGACGGAAGCGTAAGGTATAAAAAGCTTATGAGCTTTGGAAAGGACGGTCTTGTTAGCCTTGAATAATTCAAAGAAAATGATCAATATAGCGCTTCCTAAGGGAAGACTTGGAGAAAAAGCCTACGCAATGTTTGAGGCGGCAGGATACGAGTGCCCCTCGATACGCGAGGAGAGCAGAAAGCTTATTTTTGAGAACCCCGAAAAGGGAGTTAGATACTTTTGGGTAAAGCCATCCGACGTAGTTATCTACGTTGAGCGTGGAGCGGCTGATATAGGAATTGCGGGCAAGGATATCATTCTTGAATATTCTCCCGATATATATGAGCTTTTGGACCTTGGAATGGGCAAGTGCAGAATGTGCGTTGCGGGCAAAAAGGATTTCGTTGATCTTCGCGATAGAACCTTGCGCGTTGCAACCAAGTTCCCGAATATTGCAAGAAATTATTATAATAAGCAGAGCAGAGAGATAGATATCATTCACTTGAACGGCTCTATAGAGCTTGCTCCGATACTCGGACTTTCCGACGTTATCGTTGATATAGTGGAAACGGGAAAAACGCTTTACGAAAACGATCTTGAGCCTAAGGCAGATATCGTTGATATAAGCGCAAGACTCGTTTCAAATAAGGTAAGCTATAAATTCAAGAATGCCGAGATAAGCGAGATAAGCGCAGGCCTTGAGAAGATTCTTTTGGCAAAAAATTCTTAATTTGTCGGAGTAGATAGCAATGATCAAGATAATAAACTACAAGGATATAGATCCATCCGAGATTCTCGAACGCAAGGAGAACGTTTTTAACGTTGCTGATGCCGTAACCGAGATAATCAAGGAGGTAAGAAAGAATGGCGATAGCGCTCTTTACGAGTATTCCAAAAGGTTTGATAAGGTAGAGCTTTCTTCTTTGGAGGTA